>JALYLT010000012.1 GCA_030774095.1 Chloroflexota bacterium | reverse complement strand
ACACGACCGATGAGGCGGAGGCGATCTTCGACGAGCTCGCTCTCGATCCAGAGTTCTGGCGGTTGAGCTGAGCGCATGACACGACGCCCTGTGATCACCGTCATCGGCAAGAGCGCGCGCAATCCCAGCGACCCCGTGCCCGCACGCGCACTGCGCGCCGGGGAAGAGGTGGGGAAGCTGCTCGCAGAGCGAGGCGCGGTCGTCGTCACCGGCGGCCTCTCCGGCGTCATGGAGGCGGTGAGCCGCGGCGCGAAGAACGCGGGCGGCCTGGTGATCGGGATCCTGCCCGGCCTCGACAAGCGCGACGCGAACCCCTACGTCGACGTCGCGATCACGACGGGCATGGGCTGGATGCGCAACACGCTCGTCGTCCGCGCCGCCGACGCGGTGATCATGATCAGCGGCGGTATCGGCACGCTGAACGAGCTCACGGTCGCGTACGAGGACAAACCCACCGTGGTGCTCGAGGGCACCGGCGGCTGGTCCGATCGCATCCGCGAGATCGCGTATCAGGGAAAGCATCTCGACGAGGCGGGCATCAACGAGATCCGCTTCGCGAAGACGCCGGCCGAGGCCGTGGACATCGCACTCTCGCTCGCGCCGGGCTCCGAGTCGGGCAAGACGGTCGAACGCGAGTTCCAGAGCTGACCGACAGACGGCTGCCGCGTCGTGGCTGCCTACATAATTGCGCTCCTTGACAGGTCAAGCGTCGCGGTGAGAATCCGGGACAGGAAAAGGAGCCGGAACGTGAGGCATGCAGCCCGGATCCTCAGCGCGCTTCTGGCAGCCACCATGGCGTCGTTTGCCTACGCGGGGGCTGCCAACGCGGCGACGCTGAACAAGACCATCACCACGTCCAACGGCGAGTGCGTCAACAGCGGCAACCCGCCGACCCTGGCTGACGGTACGACCCCGTGCGGCACGGCGGTGTACGGGACGACCGGGTTCGCCGGAACGATCTATGGCAATGGCAGCTTGACCCTCCAGGACTACATCTGCGTCCACACCTCAGGCGACGGGCCATTCAAGTCATACGGCGGCACCTACACCTTCACCGCCTACGACGCCGGAAACGCAGTGCTCGCCTCGATCGTTGAGACGGTCACCGGCGGGGTGGCCTGCACCGGCAAGCTCAACGCCGTGACCTCGGGATCGATCAGCGTCGACTTCGACGCCAACGGCGGCTCGGTCACCTATTCCCTCTCCGTCTCTGGGGTGACCCCGGCCAACGCCGCGAACACCTTCAGCACTTACAACGTGATCCGTAATCGGGTCGTGAGCGATGCCAGCCACGCCAACTCGCCGGCGGTCGGGCCACCGGCGGCGCCCGCGGCGACCCTGAGCAAGACCATCACCACGTCCAACGGCGAGTGCGTCAACAACGGAAACCCGTCGACGCTGGTCGACGGCACGACGCCGTGCGGTGCGGCGGTCTACGGCGCGAGCGGGTTCTCCGGAACCATCTATGCCGCGGGCACCCGGACTCTCCAGGACTACATCTGCGTCCACACGCTGCGCGACGCGACGTTCAAGTCGTACGGCGGCACCTACACCTTCACCGTGTACGACGCCGGAAAGGCGGTACTGGCCTCGACCCTTGCGGTTGTCATCGGAGGGGTGGACTGCACGCCGGGAAGCAACGCCGCGACGCCGGGTTCGATCACCGTCGATTTCGACGCCAACGGCGGCTCGGTCACCTATTCCGTCTCCATCTCTGGGGTGACCGCGGCGAACGCCGCGGACACCTTCAGCAGTTACAACCTGATCCTCAATCGCGTCATCAGCGACATCGAAGAGGCGAACTCGCCGGCAGTCAGCCCGCCCGTTCCCCGCGTGTGAGATCGTGGAAGCGTTCTGCGTTTAGATCACGACGGGCATGGGCTGGATGCGTAACACGCTCGTCGTCCGCGCGGCCGACGCAGTGGTCATGATCAGATCCGCTTCGCGAAGACGCCGGCCGAGGCCGTGGATATCGCGCTGTCGCTCGCGCCGAGCTCCGAGTCGGGCAAGACGGTCGAGCGCGAGTTCCGGAGCTAAGGAGCCGGGCTAGGCGCCGGCGAGCTCCCGGCCCCGGCGCGCGATCGCGTCGATCGTCACTGCCACGAGCAGCACGGCGCCCGTGATCATGAATTTCACCGACGAGTCGAGCGACAGCAGGTCCATGCCATTCGAGATGGACTGGATCACGAGGATTCCGAGCAGCGCGGCCCATACGGTGCCGCGACCGCCGAAGAGGCTCGTCCCGCCGATGACGGCGGCCGCGATCGCGTTGAGCAAAACGTCCCCACTGCCGGCGGACTGGTTCACGGCGAGCAGCCGTGACGCCGCCAGGACACCGCCCCATGCCGCGAACGTCGACGCCAGCGCGAACACCGCCACGCGCACGGCCTGCACCGGGATGCCGGCGCGCCGCGCGGCCTCGCGGTTGCCGCCGACGGCGAACACCATGCGTCCGAAGCGCGTTCGCTTTGCGATGTGATCCATCAGGAGGATCAGGCCCATGAGGAAGACGAGCGACAGCGGGACGCCGCGATCCTGCGTCAGAGCGATGATCGCGATCGCGACGAACACGGCGATGAAGATGCTTCGGATGACGAGCGCGCTCATCGCTTCGGCACCGAGGCCCGCGGCGAGTCGTCTCATCCGGACGAGGTACGAGACTCCGACGAGGTAGCCCACGAGGATCGCGCCAAGCGCGACGGCGACGCCACCGGTGAAGAACGTACCAGCGAGCGACGTGATGAATGGATCCCGCAGGTTGATCGTGCCCGTGCTGCCCAGCACGTAGAGCAGCGCGCCCTGCCAGCCGATGAGACCCGCGAGCGTCACGACGAACGAAGGGATCCGGAAACGCGTGATCCACAGGCCCTGTACCAGCCCGATCAGCGTGCCGGAGACGACGGCGGCAGCGACGGCCAGGGGTCCGGGTAGGCCCATCTTCACGTTGAGGACCGCCATCACACCGGCGCATAGGCCGCTCACGATCCCGACGGTCAGATCGATCTCACCGAGCAGCAGGACGAAGATCACACCGATCGCGATCGTGCCGACCGCAGCCATTTGGAGCGCGAGGTTGACGAGGTTGAATGGACTGACGAACGTCCCGCCGGAGGCGGCGTAGAAGATCAGCCAGATCACGACCAGGCCGATGAGCACGGGCAGCTGGCCGATGTCCCCCTGCGCGATGCGCGTCCGGTAATTCGCGAGCGTGCCCATGAGGCCCGCGCGCTGCGCGACGACCCTGGGGTCGTCGACCATCGTGCTCATGTCGACGGTGCGGGCTGCGCCGCCAGCGGAACGTCCGCCCCGGGAACCGCGCCGGTCATGTACCCGACCAGCTGCTCGCGGTCCACCGTCTTCGCGTCGTACGTGCCGACATAGCGACCGAGGCGCAGCACGGTGATCCGGTCTGCGACCGCGAACACATCCTCGAGGTTGTGACTGATGATCACGACGCCGCGGCCGTCGTCCCGCAGCCTGCGCACGAGCTCGAGCACTTCGTGCGCCTGACCGACGCCGAGGGCGGCCGTTGGCTCGTCGAGGAGCACGACCTTGTTCTCCCAGAGCACCGAGCGCGCCGCGGCCACGGCCTGGCGCTGTCCACCCGAGAGCGCCGCGATCGCGGTGCGAACGCTGGGGATCTTCACCGAGAGACGGCGCAGGACCGAGATCGAGCGCTGCTCCATGGCGATCTCGTCGAGCGTTGCCAGTACGCCGCCGGCGCTTCCGACCTCCCGCCCGAGGAACAGGTTGGCCACGACGTCGAGGTTGTCGGCGAGCGCGAGATCCTGGTACACGGTCGAGATGCCGAGCGCGACGGCGTCAGCGGGGCCATGGAGAACTGTCTCGGTGCCTTCCCACAGGATCGTCCCCGAGTCAGGCGGAAAGATGCCAGAGATGATCTTGATGAGGGTGGACTTGCCGGCGCCGTTGTCGCCGACCAGCGCGACGACCTCACCGGCCTTGACGTCGAAGCGCACGTCGGTGAGTGCCTGAACGGCACCGAACCTCTTGCTGATCCCGCGCAGCTCGAGCAGCGGCTTTGCTTGGGCGACCGTCACGTGTTCCTCCCGACGCTCGAGCGGCGGGGCAGTCGATGCAACTCCCCGCCGCCGAGCATTCGGGTCGAGATTACTGGATGCCCGCGGTCTTACACGCCGCGGAGAACTCCGATGTGCAGATCTTTGTGATCGTGTCGGCGCCGTAGAACTTGTCGGCCACGATCGTGTCCTTGATCGACTTCGTGCCGGTCACCTTACCGTCGACCGTGACCGCGATCGGCACCAGCAAGATCGAAGGCACATCGATCGTTCCGTTGTTGACGACCTTGCCGCCCGTCACGCTGGACGCCGGCGTCTTCCCTGAGGCGAGATCGCAGGCGAGCGTCGCGGCCGATTCGGCCTGCGGCTGGATCGCCTTGTAGACCGTCATGAACTGGTCGCCCGCGAGGATCCGCTGGACCGCAGCGACCTCGGCGTCCTGCCCGGTGACGAACCGTGTCTTGGGGTCGACCCCGCCTGCCTTCATCGCTGCGATCGCCCCGCCGGCGCCGCCGTCGTTCGCGACGTACGCGCCGTCGAAGCCGGTCTTGCCCAGCGCCGCGATGAACTGCTCCATCAGCTGCTGCGCCTCTTCGGGCTTCCAGTTCGCCATTGCGTCTTCCTTGACGATCTGGGCCTTGCCCGCGAATGCACCCTTCGCGCCCTTGTTGAAGAGCGTCGCGTTGTTGTCCTTCGGCGAGCCGTTGATGATCGTGATCTTCGGGTTGGTCTTGCCCGCGGCCGTGAGGCCGGCGAGCTGCGTCGTTGCCTGGAGCTTCCCAACGGACTCGTTGTCGAACGAGATGTAGTAGTCGGGCTTGGCGCCACCCTTGATGAGCCGGTCGTAGCTGATGACCGGGATGTTCTTGCTCTTCGCGTTGTTCACGATGACGCCGGCGGCGTCGCCGTCGACCGGGTCGAGGACCAGGACCTTGGCGCCATTGGTGATCGCGGCCTCGGCCTGTTGCTGCTGCGTTGCCGCGCTCTCGCTGGCGTTGCTGTAGATGATCTCCACGTTCGGACAGACCGCCTTGAACTTCGTCTCGAAGAACGGTCGGTCAGCGGCCTCGTAGCGCGCGGTCTGCTTCTCCGGCAGGAGCAACGCGACTTTTCCGGTCGCTGACGATGTTCCGCCGCCGCCGCAGCTCGAGAGAATGACCGCGAACGCCGAGAACGCGACGACGAACTTCTTGGTGGCTCCTAACGTGGACGCGCCCTGGGACAAAGTCACATCGTTCTCCTTCTTCCGATCACGGGTGTGTCGTGGTGTCCGCCCTTCAAACCGCTTCCCCTCGCATTAGTTGGTCGGCACAACAAACGAACCCGCGCGACAATAGGAATCGATGGATGGGCTGTCAAACAGGGGTCTTTCCCTCAGTGCGGGTACTCGTCAACCGAGCCTGCAGGGCCGCGCCGGGAGCCGCCACCGCGCCGCTGATCAGGGCGCGGTCCGTCTCAATAATCTGGCGCTCGTCCTGCGTCAGCTGAGCGCGCAGCCGCTGCGGTCGCGCGCATCGATCGCGGCGACGACGGGGCTGAACAAGGCGACCGTGTCGAGTCTGGTGAGCGAGCTCATCGATGCGCGGCTGGTCCGCGAAGTCGGGACCCGCGCCGGCGCGGTCGGCAGACCGGCGCGCACGCTCGAGCTGGACGGGAGCGGCCACGCGGCGATCGGCCTGGAGATCGACGTCGAGTACGTCGCGGGTCTGGCGCGCGACCTCGCCGGTCGAGACATACACAGCGTGCATCGGCTGTTCGACGTCGCTGGTCAGCCACCGGAAGCCACGATCGCCGAGCTCGTCACGCTCGTTGACGAGCTGCGAGACCGTATCCGGTCCACGGGCGCGGAGATCGCGGGGATCATGGTCGCGGTCCCCGGTCTCGTCGACATGGGACACGGCCTGGTGATGCGAACGCCGAACCTCAGCGCGGGCTGGCGAGAGCTGCCCCTCGCGGCGCGTCTTCGTGCGGCTCTTGGGGAGCCGGACTTCCCGGTGCAGATCGAGAACGACTCGAATCTGTCTGCGCTGGCGGAATACCGTGAGGGCGCCGATGCCCGTGCGAGCGTGATGGTCTATGTCACGGGACAGTTCGGCGTTGGCGGCGCGGTGATCTTCGATGGGCAGTTGCAGCGCGGCGCTCTTGGCTTCAGCGGAGAGGTCGGACACATGGTCCTCGATGAGTCGGGCCCGCTGTGTGGCTGTGGCCGTAGCGGATGCTGGGAGGCGTACGTCGGACTTGGCGCCCTGCTCCGGCGTGTCGATCCCGATTGGGATCTGACGGTGGACCCCGCGGATGCGGTCGCGGAGATCGTCCGGCGCGCCGCAGCCGGTGATGAGAAGACGCTGTGCGCGCTCAGCGAGGTGGGGAAGTGGCTCGGCGTCGGCGCGTCGATCCTCGCGAACATCTTCAACCCCGAAGTCCTCGTGCTCGGTGGCTACTTCGCACGGATCGGTCCGTGGGTCTACGAGGTCGCGATGCACGAGCTGCGCGAACACGTGCTCGCGCCCGATCTTGGCGGCTGCCGGGTGACGTTCTCCAACCTGGGTTTCTCGGCTCCGCTCCGCGGCGGGACCGGCCTTGTCACCGACGTCGTGCTGTCGGACCCCGGATCGCTCACCCGGAACGGTTCAGGCCGACGCGGGTCCGGCTAGCCGAGGAACCTTCGAACGGTCGCGGCGCGGAGCATGAGCTCCCCTAGCTGCGGCGAGCCATTCACGGCGGACTTTCGGATATGACCCGCGATCTCGGCATGCGTTGGATCGGTGGCCTGGTCGCCAACGAGTGTCGCCGCGCGATCGACGCTCTCGCGGACGACCGCAGGTAGCCAGCTTCGCGCGTCCGGATCGAGGAAACGCATTGCGTCTCGAAGCTCAGCCGCGAGCTCCGGCACGGTGGCGCAGAGCCACGTCCAATCCGAGTCGTCAACTGCCGCGAGGCCGAGCACCTCTGGCGGCAACCCGAGCGAGTAAAGGCTCGCGCAGAAGGGGATCGCTCGAACGGCGTCGTGACGTTGTCGGGATGCTGTGTGCTCATGGTCCGCGGGACGATCACGGTCCGATCTCCAGGACCGTCTTCCCGCCCCACACCGACGGGCCCTCGGTCTGGAACTGCTCGGCCATCTCGTCCCACGCCTTGAAGTCCGGATCGTTGTCGTGCGCCGTGTGCGCGCGCATTCCCGTGAGCTTTGCGAACACGATGTAGTTCACGTACCCGCCCTGTTTCGCGTCCTCTTCCTCGACGCCGTACTCGACGCGCGTCAGCGAGGCCGCGAGCATCCCGCCTTTCTCGTGGTGCTTCACCCAGTTCGGGTACTGATGCTTCTTGAAGAGACCCTCGAACTCCTTGGCGCGGTCGGCCTTGATGCGCAAGATGATCGCGTTCGTCTGCGACACGGATGACCTCCCGTCTAGAGCGGCGGAGCGGCGATCGAGGGCAGCATCGCCTCGGCCCACGCCGCGGCCGCGAGCAATCGCTCGTCGTCGCCGGGAGCGCCGACGAGCTGAAGTCCGAGCGGCAGCCGATGCGGTCCGAGGCCGGTTGGGATCGTGATCGCGGGCGCGCCGACGAGCGACCAGCGCGAGCAGAACCGCGGATCGCCGGTCGTTTCGGGCGTCGGCGCCTCGCCGAGCGCGGGTGGGGTGAGGATCGCGTCGTAGTTCGACGCCCAATCGAGGAACGCGGCGACGAGCCGATCGCGCGCCGCGAGCGCGTCGGCGTATACCCGGTAGTCGATGCGTGCGCCCTCGGCGAGCTGCTCGCGCGCGTGCGCGCTCACGCTGTCGGGCCGGCGCGCGACCTTGGGCAGTACGGCTTGGCCGGCCTCGTAGAGCATCACCGTGCGCAGGATGCGCGGAGCGTCGTCGAGGCTCGCGGGCGGCTTCGGCCATTCGACGGGACCCCCGACCAGCGCGAGCGCGTCGACGTCAGCCTGGAAGCGCTCGCGCATGTCGTCCGATGCGTGCTCCCACTCGCTCGTGCGCAGTGCCGCGAAGCGCGGCACCTGGTCGTGATCGGCGTGTGGCGCGCGCTCCGTCTCACCGGCGAGGATCGCCGCGAAGAGCCCGGCGCTCCGCACGCTCCGCGCGAAGACGCCGACGTGATCCAGCGTGCGCGAGAACTCGAAGACGCCTTCGGTGGGGATGCGGCCCACCGTCGGCTTGAAGCCCACGACCCCGCAGAATGCCGCGGGGCGGATGACCGACCCGTTCGTCTGCGATCCGATGGCAGCCGGAACGACGCCGGCCGCCACCGCGGCGGCGGATCCCATCGACGACCCGCCCGATGTGCGCGACGGATCCCACGGGTTGAGCGTGTAGCCGGGCGTCATGAACGCGAGCTCGGCGGTGACCGTTTTCCCGAGCACGATCGCTCCCGCGGCCTCGGCCGCGCGGACCGCGGGACAGGTCTCCTCGGGAACGCGACCGGCGAACAGGGCGCTGCCGTTCTCGGTCGGGATGCCGGCGGTGTCGAAGATGTCCTTCACGCCGATGGGAATGCCTTCGAGCGGTCCGGCCGCGCGACCGGAGCGTCGGCGCTCGTCCGACGCCGAAGCCAGTCCGCGCGCGCGCGCCGCGTCCAGCCAGGCGAACGCGTGGATCTGCGGCTCGGTCTCGGTGTATCGGCGCACCGCGCGCTCGACGAGCGCCGTGCTGGTCAGCGCGCCGGCTTCGAGCGCCTCGGCGAGGCCGACGAGATCCTCGGCGATGATCCGCATGTCGCACGCATAGTGACGCGCGGCGCCCAGCCGCGTGGCAGATCGGGACGGACCCCGCGGACCTTCCTGTATCCCGCGCGGCGGAACTGAGCTTCAGTGCCAAAGTAGGCCGACTCATCGCTCACGCGGGGCGCGTCGTCGGCGCGTGGATAGCCTTCCACTGCCGGGGCGCCTTTCTTGCCCGCGTATTCCACCGCAGCGCGAAGGAGCGCCGTCGTCACACCGATCCCACGGTGTAGCCGGTGGACGTAGAAGCACGGCACGGCCCACACCGGCAGCTTGTCCATCGGTGGCGAGTGTTTCGCGGCATCGACACGCGGATATGCCACGCGTGGTCCGACGGACACGAATCCGACCGGTTCGCCGACCCGGTACGCAAGCAGACCGATCGGCTTGCCGGTCCGCACCAGCGAGGCTATGTCGCGGCGATTGCCTTCGCTCGCGCTCACGCCTTTGGCCTTCCACTCGGCGCGGCGCCGCACACCTTCGGCATTGAGCCGCCGCGGAAAGATGTCCCAGCAGCTCGCCGTGATGCTGTTGGTCTTCATGAGCGCCTCGAAGTCCGCGAGGCGCGCTTTGGTGATGGGGTGGATCAGGATGCCGTCGCGAGCTGTCGCCATCTCTTCCTCGTCAGTCTGCGCAATCGGGCTGCGGCCTGCTCGCGCCAGCGCTCCGACCCGAGCCCGAGCTCGAACAGGGTCTCGAGCATGCGGATCGCGCGTTCCACTTCGGTCCGGCGCTCCAGCTGCCGCGCGAACGCGAGCGCGAGCTTGACGCGGAGGAGATTGTCGCCGTCGAAGTACGCGCTCTCGTAGCACGCGAACGCCGGGTCGAGCTCGCCGGTGCGTTCAAAGCTACGCGCGAGCGCGTACGCCGCGGGTGCGTGGTCCGGCGCGCGGCCGCTGCGTGCGGCGAGCACGGCCAGCGCGACGCGATCGGCGACGCGCACGAGCGACACGATGTCCCGCGCGTTGTGTTCGAGGACCGGCGCGATGATCGCGGGATCGCGTTTGCGCAGGTAGTGGAAGTACGCATCGGGGATCAGCGAACCTGGGATGTCGTTGATTCGTCCCTCGTCGAACAGCGACTCCTCGAGCTGCTTGAGTCCGGTCGACCCGTAGCGGTCGCGCCAGAGGCGCCGCGCGGGATGGAGGAGATCGAGATGCGACTCGTCCACGGTGATCTCGCTGCGCAGCGTCATGACCCAGCGCGTCCGTAGCAGCGGCAGGTCGAAGCTCTTGCCGTTGTACGAGGCGCAGGCGCGAAAGGATCCGATCTCCGCCTGGATCGCCTCGACGAACGCGCGCTCGTATCCGATGTCATGAAGCAGGTGCTGTCGCAGCACGAGCTCGCCGTCGCAGAAGTACGCGATGCCGAGCAGGAACACATAGGTTCCCGTGCCACCGGCAAGACCAGTCGTCTCCGTGTCCAACCAGAGCACATCCTGCCAACGGGAGGGCGCTTCGCCTTTGAGCCCGAGATGCGCGATCAGCAGCGGATCGGGAGCTCCCCTGCCGACGATCTCGAGTCCGAGATCATCGATCGCGATCCGCTGCTCGAACACCTCGAAAGGTTTGCTGCTCGCGGCGCCGACCGAAACCCTCTCTACGCGCGGCTCCCCGCCCCTGTCGGGTCGGGGTCCCCCCGCGCGCGGGGTCCCTCGGTCGGCGCCGCTCGCACCCAACTCCCCTAGCTGTCCCGACGGTCGCGCGCGATCGCGTTCGACGATCGCAGCGACTCGTGCTCGAAGGTCGTTCATCAGGCGAGTGACAGCAGATGCGCGACAGACTCCCGAACCTCGCCCCCAAGGGCCGCGGCCGGACCGACACAAGACGGGCATCCCGTCTGACATCCGCACGACTCCAAATGCTCTCGCGCGCGCTGGATCAGCGGCTCGTAGGAGCGGAAGAGGCGCTCGGAGAATCCGATGCCCCCCGGCGTCATGTCGAACAGGTAGATCGTCGGCCGCTCGGTGTGCGGCGAGCGCACCTCAACGGCCATGCCGAGGTCATGCGGAGCGCACATGAGGAACAGCGGCGCGAGGCCGTGCAGCAAGTTGCCCAGACCGGCGAGCGCGATCTCGATGCGCTCCTTCGGCCAACCCGCGACGGCGCGCTCCGGAAGCGCACACCAGAAGGACGTCGTCTGCAGCTCCTGCTCGGGAATGTGGATCTTGCCCCAGCCGACGTTCTCGTTCGTGAAGAGCGTGAGCTTCTTGTAGATCGTCGCGATCGAGCTCACGAGGACCTCGCCGTGCGCGCGGTCGAAGCCACGCGTCCCGCTGGCCGTCTTGCGGTCGAACTCGTCGAGGACGCGGATGCGGATCGAGACCCCGGCCTGCGTGTAGTACTCGACCTTGACCTCGCGCACGTAGGCCTTCTGGTTCTCCCAGTCGAGGCGCTCGACCTGGAACTGCTTCGATTCGTGGAGATAGATGGCCTGCTCGTGCAGGATCACCGGCGCGCCGAAGCGATCGACCTCGCCGATGACGTGATGCTTGCCGTCGGTCTGATCGATGATCACTACGTTGTCGCTGGTCGCCGTGCGCAGCGACATCCCTTCGGCGGGGAACGACTGCGCCGACCAGTGGTAACGCCCGTCCGACTCGTGGAGGACACCCTGCTCGTCGAGGTAGGAGAGGACGCCTGGCGTGTCCTCGGTGCCGAAGCGCTCGTTCCGGTCGAAGGGGATCTCGAACGCGCCGCACTTGATGTGCTGCACCAGGACGTGGAGGTTGTCCGGATTCACCAGACCCGCCTCGGGCGAGCGCTCGAGCACGTACTCGGGATGTTGCACGACGTACTGATCCGTCGGTTGCGACGTCGCGACGAGGAACGCGACCGATAGGTCCTCGCGCCGCCCCGCGCGCCCCATCTGCTGCCAGGTCGATGCGACGGTCCCCGGGTAGCCGATGAGCACCGCCGCCTGGAGCGCGCCGATGTCGATACCGAGCTCGAGCGCGTTGGTCGAGACGACGCCGCGGATCGATCCGTCGCGCAGCCCGCGCTCGACCGCGCGACGCTCGCTCGGGAGATAGCCGCTGCGGTAGCCGCGAACGAGACCCGGAGGCCACTGCGGCACCGGGAAGCGCTGGCGCAGGTAGGTGAGCAGGAGCTCGGTCTGGATGCGCGAGCGAGTGAACGCGATGGTCTGCACGCCTGAGGCGAGCAGCGTCGCCGCGATGTCACGTCCGGTCATGAGCGCGCTGCGGCGAACGCCGAGCGATCGATGCGTGATGGGCGGATTGACGAAGACGAGGACCTTCTCGCCGCGCGGCGCGCCGGACTCGTCGATGACGACGACCTCGTCCTCGATGTGGCGCTGCGCGAGCTCGCCGGGGTTCGCGATCGTCGCGGACGTGCAGATGAACACCGGATGCGATCCGTAGAACTCGCAGATGCGGCGCAGGCGGCGCAGCACGTTCGCAACGTGACTACCGAAGACGCCGCGATAGGTGTGCAGCTCGTCGAGCACGACGTAGCGGAGGTTCTCGAAGAGCTTCACCCACTTCGTGTGATGGGGGAGGATCGCGGTGTGGAGCATGTCGGGATTGCTGATGACGACGTGACCCGCGCTGCGGATCGCCGCGCGGACCTGTGGCGGAGTGTCGCCGTCGTAGGTGTAGGTCTTCAGCTCGATGTCGATGTCGGCGGACAGCCGCTCGAGCTCCGTGAGCTGGTCCTGCGCGAGCGCCTTGGTCGGGAAGAGGTAGAGCGCTCGCGCCGACGGATCCTTCGCTATCGCGTCGATGACCGGGAGGTCGTAGCAGAGCGTCTTGCCGGATGCCGTCGGCGTCACGACGACGGTGTGCTTGCCCGCGCGCGTGACCTCGAGCGCGGCTGCCTGGTGCGAGTAGAGCTGCTCGATGCCGCGGCGCCGCAGCGCGGCCGAGATGCGCCCGTCCAGCCAGTCCGGGAACGGCGCGTAGCGCGCGGTCCGCGCCGGGAGCGTCTCCCAGCGCGTGACCATCTCCTGGAACTGCTCGTCGCGCAGGAAGCCGTCGAGGATCTGCTCAAGGCTCGTACGGGCTGGGAAGCGAACGGATGTTCTCATGGAGAACGAGCACGATAGAACGGCTGTTCGGCATGTCAAGGGTACGCCTGTGCGGACCGGATTTCGTGCTCCAGCGTTGAGGGAGGTGATGCTGCTGGGAAGGCTCCTCGCGCTGGCGATCGCGCTCACGCTGCTCGTGCCGCAGGCCACACCCGCGGCGGCGTCGGCGATGCCCGAGGCGCCGAACTGCCCCATCTATCCGGACAACGACGTGTGGCACTCAAGCATCCAGAACCTGCCGGTGCATCC
The DNA here is from genome assembly GCA_030774095.1 of Chloroflexota bacterium. Taxonomy (GTDB): domain Bacteria; phylum Chloroflexota; class Limnocylindria; order P2-11E; family P2-11E; genus CF-39. The sequence continues at coordinate 5,732 of JALYLT010000012.1, read as the reverse complement.
GCTGAGCGCGGCGTGGCTCGCGAACATGGGCGGTCCGTCGCGCCTTCTCCATCCCGATTTCGGCGGGCCGTACGGCTATCAGCTCCAGGTCGTCGACAACGCGACACCGACAAGGCGCGTCTCCTTCGACTACGCCGATGAGAGCGACGATGTCGGGTATCCGTTCACCGCGAACACGCCGATCGAGCCCGCGAGTGACGCGCACGCATTCATGCTCAACAAAGACACGTGCGTTCTCTACGAGCTCTTCGACGCTTCGTGGAGCGGCGGCAATCCAACGGCCGGATCTGGCGCGGTATTCGATCTCAAGACGTACGCGCTGCGGCCGTCGGGTTGGACGAGCGCCGACGCGGCGGGTCTTCCGATATGGCCTGGCGTGCTCCGCTACGACGAGATTCTCCGCGGCGTCGTCGATCACGCGATCCGTTTCACCGCGCAGCGGACCGATCGGAGGTTCGTCTGGCCCGCGCGACACCAGGCGGGCGCGGCGCTCGATGCGTCGCTGCCGCCGATGGGCGCGCGCTTCCGTCTGCGCTCGGACTTCAGCTTCGCCGGCTACAGCGCGCAGACGCAGGTCGTGCTGCTCGCGATGCAACGCTACGGGCTCATCCTCGCGGACAACGGATCGAACTGGTACTTCCAAGGAAGCGTCGACCAGAGGTGGCCGGACCAACTCATATCCGAGCTCAAGCGCATTCCGGCCGGCGCATTCGACGCGGTCGATGCGTTGTCGCTCATGGTCGACCCGAACTCCGGCCTCGCGCGCGGCGCCGCAGGCGTTCCGCTCGAAGCCGGTTGGCATTCGCGCTGGCAAAGCCAATCGAACTACCTGATCATGTCGCCCGCGCAGGTCGCCGATTTCTGGATCAAGTTCACCAACACCGGGACCGAGACGTGGATCCGTGGCATCTGGGGACGGCAGGCGAACCTCGGGCTCAACCGCGACGACAAAGAGCCGTACCGGCTCGGCATGGCGGCCGACTGGCTGTGGGACGACCGCATCGCGACGACGACAACTCCGACCGTCGCGCCCGGCGAGGTCGGCGAGTTCCGCTTCAAAGTGCGCGCGCCGCTCGCGCGCGGCGTCTATCGCCTGAATCTGCGCCCAGTCATCGACGGCACCGTCTGGCTCGAAGACCAGGGAGTCTTCTGGATCATCGACGTCCGCTAACTAGCTGAGCCGCGCGATGAGACTTTCGTTCGGCCCCAGCTCGGTCGCGCCTTTGCAGCGTGTCGCCGGTGCGTCCGTCCGACGTAGACAGCAAGACATCGGCGTTCGCGGCGATGGCGACGCGGCTTGGCCGATCGACGAAATTGAGCGCGATCATGACGCGCTCTCCTGGAGCCTCGCGCACGTAGGCGAAGACGCCGCGCGGCGCGGGGATCGTCCGATACGAACCGACGCGCAGCGCGGGCGAGGCGCGCCGCAGCCTGAGCAACCTCCGGTAGAACGAGAGCATCGAACGCGCGTCGTCGCGCTTCGCGGCATGTGCACTGCAATCGATTCGTTCTTGCCTATATCGGAAAGAGGTCGTGATGAAGGACAAGAAGACCCCGCGCAATCAGGAGGGCCAAGCGCCGAGCAAAGGTGGGAAGGACACCGCGAAGCGTCTCGAGCAGAAAGCCAACGAGCAAAAGGGTGGTTCGAATCGCGCGCGCACTGAAGGAAAAAGCACGCAGGATGAAGTCCGGCCGCTAACTCGCTCGGCACGCACGCTGCACTGTTACCTATTTGCGGTAGCGCTCTTGCACTAACGACGCGGCGTGATGCAGATCGCCGAGCGTTTCGACCTGGGCGAACGCATCGGCGGCGGCGCCACTGCGGATGTCCACCGAGCATTCGACCACGAGCTTGATCGCGACGTCGTCCTTCGTCTCTTGCGCGCCGATGTCGCCGAAGACGAGGAGCACGTCGAGCGCTTTCAGCGTGAAGCGGAAGCCGCCTCCGACATCCGTCATCCGAACGTCGTCCGGGTGCTCGATCACGGCGTGGTCGAGGGCAGACCGTTCCTCGTACGCGAGCTCGTTGCAGGATCGACGCTCGAGGATCTGATCGAGCGTCGCGGTGGGCGTCTCCCTGAAGAGGAGGCGCGGTCGCTGGCCGAGCAGATCGCACGCGGTCTGGATGCGGCGCACGCGCGTGGCCTCCTCCATCGTGATCTGAACGCCGGGAACGTCTTCGTCACGCCGGAAGGCGTTGCGAAAGTCGTCGACTTCGGGATGCCCACCGTGCCGCGGCATCCCGCGCCCGAGCAGGTCGCGCACGAACAGATCGATGAGCGCGCGGATGTCTATGGGTTGGGTGCGGTCCTTTATCAGATGCTGACCGGGCACATTCCGCCCGGTCGTGTCGTGTCGCCGCGTCAGCTCGGAGCGCGGGTGAGCAAGAAGATCGAGCGGATCGCCATGCGCGCTCTCGAGCGTGACCCCGCGCAGCGCTTCCCGACCGCCGCCGCAATGGGGGACGCGCTTCTAGCGCTTGCACCACCTGTTGCGCCCGTAATCGACGTGCCGCCTCCGGTCGTCGTGCCTGCTGTGGTCGTACCTGCGGAGGCGGAGGCATCTCCGGCCGATGAGCCCGCGGTCGTCGCCGAACCTTCTGTCATCGAGTCTCCTGTCCCCGAACCGGCAGCTGTTACTCCGATGGTCGTCGCGCCGCCGGTCGATCCGTATCCGCGGCCGAGACTCGTGCGATCGGCTGACCCGACCGAGCGCATCGCCCGTCCCGCGCGCGTGGCCCCGGCCCGACGTCGTCGAGCGTCACCGCTGCCGTTCGTCCTGCTCGGCATCCCGCTCGTCCTCGCCTTCCTCATTGGCGCGCTGATGCTCGAGCGGCTCGCTCCGAACACGGCGGTTCTGTCGGCCACGACGACACCGCAGGCATCGGTCGCGCCGACGTTCCCCGCGCCCACGTCCCTGCCGCCGGTCGAGACGACACCGGAGCCGACGCCACAGCCAACTACGGAGCCGACGCCGGAGCCCTCGCTGGCGCCGGCGCCTGCACGCACGACCGCTCCCGCGCCTCCGCCGGCTACCGCGCCAGGGCCTGAGAACCCGGCGCCTGTCGCACCCGCGCAGAGCCCGGCGGCCACGGTCGTGCGGTCGTTCTACGAGCTCATCAACCAGAAACGCTATGACGAGGCCGCGGCGCTGTGGTCACCGCGCATGCAGGCGAACTATCCGCCCGCGACGAACATCCACGGTCGCTTCGACCGCACGCGCGAGATCGTGATCCGCAGCATCGCGCCCGTGCCGCCCACCGCGGGTGGCGCGACCGTCGCGATCGACATCCTCGAGGTTCTCGACACCGGCGTCACGCGGCGCTGGGTCGGGCAGTGGCAGCTCGTGTGGAACGGATCGCGCTGGCTGATGGACGCGCCGAACCTCAGCGCCGGCTAGCCAAGCGCGTCGACGATGTACGGCGCCTCGACGTAGCGGAGGCCCGCACGTTCCACGATCTCGCGCGCCTTGGCGGACTCTTCGCGTGGCAGCCAGCAGCCTCGCGAGTCCTTCGCCCCGGTCTTGTCGCGGCCCGACTGGATCCACACCGCGTTCGCGCCAACGGCCTTCGCGGTGTCGACGATCTCGGCCAGCTCGTCGATCGGCCGGTGGGTGTACACGAGGTCGGCCCGCTTCGGCAGCTGCCCGACGTCGCGCACGCGGACCTCGCCTCCATCGACTTCGTACGCGTTGTACTCATCCGGCCCGTCGTTCGACGCTTCAAAGTGCGCGCGCCGCTCGCGCGCGGCGTCTATCGCCTGAATCTGCGCCCGGTCATCGACGGCACCGTCTGGCTCGAGGACCAGGGAGTGTTCTGGATCATCGACGTCCGCTAGGGACTTGACAGCTGAACCCCGAGTCGGCAATCTGCCCGCGTTAAACCTTTAACAAAAGGTTTCAGGCGCGGGAGGGCTCGGCTGGCGAGGACCACGATCCACGATGTCGCGCGCAAGGCGGGCGTATCCACCGCCGCCGTGTCGCACGCCTTCAACGATCCCGAGCGGCTGCGCGCCGCGACCGTCGACAAGATCCTCAGTGCGGCGCGCGACCTTGGGTACGCGCCGAATCCGCATGCACGCGCACTGCACTCGCGTCGCGCCGGCGTCCTCGGCGTTCTCTTTCCGCAGCCGATCGCGTCGGTGTTCGCCAACCCGTTCTTCGCGACGCTGCTCGAGGGCATCGGCAGCGTGACCGACGAACGGGGGATGGGACTGCTGACGCTCTCGCCGCTGGGTACCTCGCTTGAACGCGCGCTCGCCACGGCGCCCGTCGACGGCTTCGTGATCCTCGGCCTCGACGAGAAACATGCGGATGTCGCGCCACTGCGAAAGCGTGGGGTCCCCTTCGTTATCGTCGACGGCGATGCGGAAAGCGCGTCCTCGGTGAACGTGGACGACGAGGGCGGCGCGTACGCGGCAGCGGATCTGCTGCTCGCGCGCGGGCACCGCGACATCCTGATCCTGACGTTCCACGCGCCGCCCGAGGAGCTCGACAAGGATCTTGGCGTGCGGGGCCGGCGCCTGCGCGGATATCGCGGTGCGTTCGCGAAGCACGGCCTTACGGTCGCGGAGGATCACGTGGTCCGCACGTTCACCACGCTCGACGGTGGCGATGAGGCATTCAGCGCGGCGTGGGCGAACGGCCTGCGGCCGACCGCGGTCCTCGCCGTGAGCGACATCATGGCGCTCGGCGCGCTCCGTGCCGCGCGAAGGATCGGCATCGATGTGCCGGATGAGCTCGAGGTCATCGGCTTCGACGACATCCCGCTGGCATCGGCGAGCCAGCCGGCGCTCAGCACGGTCCACCAGCCGATCGCCGAGAAAGGGCGCATCGCGACCCGCCTGTTGATCCGCGCGCTCGATGAAGGCGCCGCGCGCGAGACGATCGTGTTGCCTACCGAGCTGCGGCTACGAGAATCCACCAGCGACATGGGTACCAGGAACGCCGAGAGAGCGAAGGGAGGGACGTATCGGAGACCGAAGTCGGATCTCATCCGCGTCGCGTCGCGCTAGCGGCGCGTCGCGTCACCGCGACGATCAAGGGAAAGGAACAGGTATGAAGCTGAAGGCGATCGCGTTACTCACCATCGCGCTGCTGGTTTCCACCGCCTGCGGCGGCGGAACGGGCGGCACGGGCGGCGGCGTCGCCGCGGGCTCGATCAAGGGGAACATCACGCTCTGGCACGCGTACGGCACCGGCGGATCCGAGGAGACGGCGCTCAATCAGATCATCGCGACGATCAAGACCGCCAACCCGGACGCCAAGATCACGGTGCTCCAGGTCCCGTTCGACCAGGTCTTCAACAAGTTCCAGACCGAGGCCGCCGCGGGCGGCGGTCCGGACCTCTTCACCGCGCCGAACGACGAGCTCGGCAATGAGGTCCGCGCGAATCTCCTGCTCGCGCTCGACGACAAGCTGAAGGGGAAACTCGACAAGGTCGCTCCGCTCGGCGTGGACGGCCTGAAGGTCGCGGGAAAGCTTTACGGCATCCCGATGCTCTTCAAGGCGGTCGCGCTCTACTACAACAAGGACAAGGTCCCGACCCCGCCGAAGACGACCGATGAGCTCATGACCATGGTCAAAGCGGGCAAGACGATCGTGCAGAACCAGAACGGCTATCACCTCTTCGGCTGGCCGGCTGCGTTCGGCGGCAAGCTGCTCGACGACTCGGGCAAGTGCGTCGCCGACCAGGGCGGCTGGGCCGACGCGATGCAGTACCAGCTGGCTCTGAA
>JALYLT010000011.1 GCA_030774095.1 Chloroflexota bacterium | reverse complement strand
CGACCCCGTTGTCGAGCACGCGCGCCGGATGCGCGTCCGCACTGATGTCCTCGGCTCGGCAGCGTGGACAGCGGTAGAGGGCCATCGTGCCGATTCTCGTTCTTGTCGCACGAAATACCAGGCCGTTGACGCTTTTGTGTGACAACACAGGCGGGACGTTCTATGCGTAGATAGCGGGATGGGAAAAGGGGGGTTGGGCAAAGGGGTTGACGGCGGCCACGGATCCGCGTGTAGCACGCAGGGCCGAAGGGCATCGGGGAAAGCTCTATGTCCGCCGCACTCCATTGGAGAAACTCAAGTGGAGTGTTCGCACCGCGACGACGCTGCCCCTGGCCTGGTCGGACCCGATGGCATACGTCGTTGGGCTCACCGCAACCGATGGCTGCCTCACTCACGGTCGACGCCGCTCGATCACTTCAAGTCAGAAGACTTCGAGCTCGTGTCACGTTACTTGGCCCTGCTTGGACGGACGAACACGATCGGCGTGGAGCTGACCCGCAATGGCAACGTCGTTTACCACACGCAGTTCGGCGATGCACGCCTGTACGAGTGGTTCCGGAGCGTCGGTCTGATGCCACGCAAGGGCCTTGTCCTCGGGACCATCGACGTCCCCGACTCGAACGTGTCCCACCTCGTCCGAGGACTACTCGATGGTGATGGATCGATCCTGAATTACATGTACGAGGGAACGGGTAAGGCAAGGGGCACGTATGAAGCACTCCGAACGGTCTTCAACTCGGCGAGTCGCGCACACGTCGAATGGCTCCGCGAACGTCTACGGTCGCAACTAGGGATCTGGGGATCGATCGGGACGCACCAGCCGAGTAACCGGATCCATCCGATGCATCGGCTCGCGTACGCGAATCACGAGTCGTCTCGACTCCTGCCATGGCTGTATGCGGGACTCGACGTTCCGTGCCTCCAGCGAAAGCGAGTCATCTGGGACTCCTACGCGGCGCGCCATGAACTCGACGGGGCGTAAAATGAGGACTCACCCGCCGCCCAGGTGGTGTAATTGGCAGCCACGCGAGTTCGAGGGGCTCGTGTCCGAAAGGACGTGCGGGTTCAAGTCCCGCCCTGGGCACCGATGCGGTCCCGATCACACTCGCACCCTCGCCCACGCCCCACTTCTGAATCGCAGCGCGAGCAGCGCGGCGCGCACGAAGTAATCGATCGTGACGCCGAGCCAGATCCCGGTGAGCCCGAGTCCGAAGACGAATGCGAGCACATACGCGAGCGGGAGCCGAACGAGGAACCAGTTCACGAGCGACACGACGAGCGGGTAGCGAGTGTCACCCGCGCCGCGCAGCGCGCCGCCGAGCGCGAAGATCAGCGCCTGCGCAGGCTGACCGATGCCCACGACCGCGAGCGCACCGATGCCGGCCATCACGACCGCGCCGGAGATCGTGAAGATGCCGAGCAGAAGGCTCGGCAGAAGGACGAAGGTGATCCCCGCGGCGGTGGCCCACACCAGCGCCATGCCCGCGGCCGCCCAGCCGGCGCGGCGCGCGCGCTCGGGATCGCCCATACCCAGGGCCTGCCCCACCAAGGCGCTCGCAGCCGCGGAGAACCCGATGCACGGGAAGAACGAGAACGTCTCGATCTGCCCGATGATCTGATGGGCCGCGACGTCCGCTGTGCTCAAGCGGAACACCAAGCCCGATAGGAACAGGATCCCGAAGCTAAAGGTCGCGCTCTCCAACCCGGATGGCAGGCTGATCGCGAACAGGGTGCGCGTGGTCTGCCGGGTGATGTGCCAGGGTCCACCGGCGACGCTGAGCCCCGCGCGGCCGCGCCACAGCAGCACGAGCATCGCGAACAACCCGAGCACCCAGCTGATCGAAGAGGCGTAGGCGGATCCCATCGGCCCGATCTGAAGTACGTCGATGAAGAGGTACGCGAGGGCGACGCTGATCACGACGCTGGCACCCGAGAGGAACATCGGCGTGCGGGTGTCGCCTGCGGCGCGCATCGCCGACGTCCCGATGAGCCACACCGTCACCGCGCCGTTGGCGGCCCCGACGACTGCGAGGAACGGCGCACCGATGGCGACGATCTCCTCATCGGCGCCGAGGAGACGGAGCAGCGGCGCAGAGAAGAGCACGAAGAACACACCGAACGCCACGCCGGCGATCGCACCGAGCAACAGCGACTGCCGCGTTGCGTCCTCGGCCTCCGCGACGCGGCCTTCGCCCATGCGGCGGCTCACGATCGCGATCGTCCCGATGGCAAGCGAGCGCCAGACCGGGAACATGAGGAAGAGGAAGCTGGATGCCGCCCCAACGCCGGCCGTGGCCGCGGCTCCCAGGTGTCCCACGAATGCGAAGACGACAGCCGTGCCGAGCGCGCTGACCGATTGCTCGATGATGCCGGGCCAAGCGAGCTCGAGCGCGGCGCGACTCGGGGAGAGCCGAGCGAGCTCCGCGGCTCTCGCGCTGGGTGCTGGTGCCTCTTCTACCTCGACCGAATCGGCCTGCTGGATGCTCACGCCGTGACGATCACGCCCTGACCTTCGGTCACTTCTCCAACGCGCACCGCGGACGCACCATGCGTCGCGCGCGCGCGATCCCAGGCATCCGCGTGCTCCGGGGGGACCCCTACGAGGAGACCGCCCGACGTCTGCGGGTCGAGCATGAGCGTGCGAAGCACGTCGTCGACACCGTCAAAGCGAACGCGCCCGCCGTCAAGGAAGTGCGCTCTGTTGCGCTCGAGACCGCCGAAGCTCGCGCCCTCCGCGTGCTCGCGCGCTCCAGGAAGCAGCGGCACGAGACTCGCGCGGATGCGGACGCTGACGCTCGACTGGTCCGCCATCTCGTAGGCATGGCCGGCGAGCGCGAACCCCGTCACGTCCGTCGCCGCATGCACGCCGGCTTCGACCGCCGCGCGAGCGGCGGCACGGTTCAGGGTCACCATGGACGCCACGACGGACGCGAGGTCCTCCGGCGCGAGCGCGCCGTTCTTGTGCGCCGTCGTGAGCACGCCGGTCCCGATCGCCTTCGTGAGCCACAGCGCGTCGCCAACGCGAAGCGCGTTCTTGCGCAGAATGTGGTCCGGGTGGACGCGACCGGTCACCGCTAGGCCGTACTTCGGCTCGCGGTCGATCACGGTGTGGCCGCCGGCCACGACGCCGCCGGCTTCGCGGACCTTGTCGACGCCACCTTGGAAGAGCATTTCGAGCTGCTCGAGCGACAGATCTTCTGGCCATGCCGCGATCTGCAGCGCGAAGAGCACCTCGCCACCCATCGCGAACACGTCGGACATCGCGTTCGCGGCACCGATCGCGCCTGACGCGTACGCGTCATCGACGATCGGAGGGAAGAAATCGAGCGTCTCGACGATGGCCACATCGGGCGCGACGAGATACACCGCCGCGTCGTCGCTCGGCGCGAGACCGACGAGCAGCGCCGCGAGGCTTGGCTGTTGCTGGAGCGGACGCAGGACCTGCGCCAGTGGGCCGGGGCCCAGCTTCGCGCCTCAGCCGGCGCAGGTCGCGAGCGTCGTGAGGCGGACCTCTTGGCGTGTGAACACTCGGTCAGTCTAGGTAACGAGTCAGGGCAACGGACTGCGAATGGTCGTGTACCAGACGCCGACCGCGAGCACGATGAGCAGGGCGGCGAGCGCGAGGTATTGGACCGACCGTCCGCGGCGGATGATGACGACGAGCAGCAGCACCGCCGCTGCCGTGACGAGCGCGAGATCGAGCAGGAGGAAGAGCCCCAGCGCGTTCAGATGACGTTGTGCTCCTTGATGAGGTCGCCGCGGCGGAATCGATCGTACGCGAGCGGCGTGACGTCAAGGGAGCTCCGGCCATCCACGATCAGCTCTGCGATCGCCTCACCGGCAGCGGGCGCGTGCATGATCCCGTGCCCTGAGAACCCTGCCGCGCATAGGAATCCCCCGAGCCCGGGTACGGCGCCGATGATCGGATGCTTGTCCGGCGTGTCCTCGTAGAAGCCGGCCCAACCCGTCTTCACCTTCGCGCGCTCCAGGATCGGCAGCCGGTACAGCGCGCGCTCGACGAGGGTCGGGAGGAAGTCCCAATTCACACTGGCGTCGAATCCTGGACCGTCGGTCGGATCGGCCATGCCCATGAGCACGCCACCTGACTCGCGGTGGAAGTACAGCGAGCTCGCGAACTCGACGGTGAGCGGGAAGTCGCGGTCCAGGCCCGGAACGGGATCGGTCACGAAGATCTGTCGCCGCAGCGGTCTGATCGGGAGATCGATCCCGGCAAGCTGGCCGACCTCCGCGGCCCACGCGCCCGCGGCATTCACGATCGTTGCGCAGGGGATCTCGCCGTTCGCGGTGCGGACCCCAGTGACGCGGTCGCCTTCGCGCGTGATGGCGATCGCCGGCTCATGCTCCCGAAAGGTCGCGCCCTTTTCCTTCGCGCGCGCGACATATCCGTTGAGAAGGCTCGTGGGATCGCAGTAGCCATCGCGCATGCACAGCGTCGCGAAGCGGAGATCGTCGACGCGCAGCTCGGGGAACACGTGATGGACTCCCGCCGCATCGAGGCGCTGGACGGGCACGCCGAGCCGCTTCTGCATCGCGAGTGACTTTTCGAACGGCGCGACATCGCGTTCCTCGGTGATGAGGAACAGGTATCCGACCTGCCGCAAGTGCGGGTCGATGCCCATCTCCTCCGCGAAGTGCTCGATCCGGGGCAGCGAACGCAGCGACAGCAGCACGTTGATCTCGGTCGAGAACTGCAGGCGCACGCCGCCGGCGTTGCGCGTCGTCGACCCGCCACCCAGCTGATCGCGCTCGAGCACGACCACGTCGCGCACGCCGCGCGTCGCAAGGTGGTACGCGATAGATGCTCCAACGATGCCGCCCCCGACGATGACGACGTCAGCCCGCTCCACGCTGGGCGCGAGGTCCTCCTAGGGCTGCTCCGGCGGGACGGCCGCCGGAGCGATGCGGACCATCGCGAGCATCGCTTTGTACAGCTCGAGGTAGTCCCGCGACGCGTACGCGACCGCGCGAGCTCCGCTTCGTCGCGTCGCCGGGATCAGCTCCGCCATGTCGGCCATCGCCGACGTTAGGAAGACAAGCTCGATCTCGTTGGAGCCCTTCGCGACCAGCGGCTTAAGCGCCTTCGAAAGGCCGACAGCCCGTGCCGCGCCCTCGCGCAGCGCTTCCTGCACTCGACTCGGATGGATCATCTTCGCGGAGAAGCGGCCCGTCGCGTCCTTCGTTTTTACGGTGACGACGTCGGGCACGAGCGAGCGTCCCTCGCGGCAGGTCGCGTCGTCGCCTGACACGAGCGAGACGGTCGCGCCGAAGTGCCCAGCGAGATAGGCGTTGAGCGTGGTCTCGCCGACCGGCTTGCCGTTGAGGCGACACTCGAAGATGGCGCGGCTCGCATACGTGTGATCGAGCACCGCCTTCGGATGTCCCGCGCGTCCGTGGTACCCGACGAAGAAGCACGTATCGTATCCGCCGTCGATCCCCTGGCCCATGCTCCAGGGCTTCGCCGTGCCGACGACGAGCTCCGCACGTGGGTCGAGATCGTCGGCAAAGATGTTGTGCATCGCGCCATGCGAGTCGTTCACGAGGATGCGGCGTGCGCCGGCGCTCGCCGCGCCGTCGATGCACGCGTTCGCCTCGTCCGCCATCCACTTGCGGGCGCGCTCGTACTCGACGCCCTGCATCATCACGTGTGAATACGCCGCAACGCCGCCGAGTCCTTCCATGTCGATAGAGATCCACACACTCGTGGCGGCGCGCTTCGGCACGACGGCGATGGTAGGAGGTCGAAACCGACTGTGCCGACGGCGGGACTCGAACCCGCACCCGCTTACGCGGACCGCCTCCTGAAGACGGCGCCTCAGCCAATTGGGCTACGTCGGCGAAGAGTCAATTCTACGGCGGCACCGCGTTTCGGGGCACGCTGATCGAATGACGGGTGGCGTAGCCCGCCCACTTGCCCCACTTGCGCTCCAGCCGTGGAACGCTCTGGTCCGCATACATCGCCGGAAGCAACACGCGCGAAGCCTGGTTCCCGTACTTCAATCGATAGAACGGATTCTTGCGACCTTCCCGCTCGAACTCCTCTATGTATCCGGAGAGGCCCAACGCGCAAACGAGCCTTGCTTGGATCCACTCAACGTGCCTCCGACTGGCGGAGTTGAAGAATGTCCATAGCCGCTCGTATCGGTAGTTGCGGTACGTGTTCACCGTCGGACGGTGGACCAGCGTGTACACGGTCCCGTCGCCGTCGAGCAGGCCGCGCACGAGCGGCATCAGATGGTCGTCCGGCACATCGATCCCGCCAAGCACGAGGCTCTTTCGCGGCATGAGGCCGATCGTTAGCAGCCAACGGTAGAGGACGACGTGGCTGAACTGCCCGCGAAAGGCCCAGCCTCCGAACCCGCTCTCAACTCGCCGGTAGCGGATGTGCGGCCTGTCGGCGAGACCCAGAAGAGTGCGCATGAGGTCCTCGTCCTTTGAGATGAAAGCGATGTGTCGGCCGTCTCCGTACAGGCAGCCGTCGGTCGCGATCAGGCCGACCGCGTACGCGAGCCGAGGTGTCCACTCGATCGGGGCAAGAGCGACACCTCCGCGTCGGTACTGAAGACCGCGATGCGCCGCGGCGGCACGTGCTACGCGCCCGTCAGTCGCGGCAGTGAGGCCTTTGCTCCATCCCTTTCCGATCCACGTATCTACTCACAGATCGACGCGCTTGTGTTGTCACACAAATGCGTTTGCGGGCGGCTATTTCATGCGACAAGGCACGGAGTGGTCGCTACCGCCGCGTCGTCCTCACATACCAGTCTTCGGCGTTCCAGAAGCGCTCACGCGGATCGCTGATCGGTGCGATCTTGAGGCCCTGGACCTGCCGGCTCTGCGCGTAGAGGTAGTCGCTGAAGTACAGGAACACGACCGGCACGTCGGTCGCGATCGCCTGGAAGACCGTCGCGTACTGCTCGCGCCGCTTCGCCTGATCGGTCGTACGTCGCGCGGCCTCGAGACTGCGGTCGCTGGCGAGCGTGGAGTATCCGGAGAAGTTGTGTCCGGGGTCCTTGATCTCGCTTGAGTGGAAGAACGAATAGGGGTCCGGATCACCGCTCACGCTGATCCCGATGAGGAGGGCATCGTACGTTCGCTCGCGCGCCGCCGTCTCGAGGAGCTCGCTGAACGGCATCGCCTTGAGCTCCACGCGCATGCCGATCGCGGCCAGGTCGTCGGCGATCTGTAGCGCTGCGGCCACGCGCGCCGGTTCGCTCGAGGTCGTGATGGCGAAGGCCAGCTTCACGCCGCCACGGTCGCGGACGCCATCGCCGTCGTGATCCTTCCAATCCGCGCCGTCGAGCAGCGCCTTCGCGTCCTCGTAGGAGCGCGCATAGCGCGTGACGTCCTTGATGTACGCCCACGACGACTGTGGGACGGCTTCGTCGGCCACCGCACCGCGGCCGTCGGCCGCGAGCTGGAGCACTCGGCCACGATCGATCGCCGTCGCGATCGCCTGTCGTACGACCCGGTCGCGGAACGTCGCCTTGTCTGGTCGCAGGTTCAGGAACAGCGCGGTGAAGTCGTTGGTGCCGAAGCTATAGAGGTTCACGTTCTTCAGACCGCGTGCACGCTCCGCATCCCCAGTGGATAGACCACCGACCCCATCGATCTCGCCACGGCCGAGCGCGGTGAGCGCCTCCGACGCGTCAGGGTACGAGCGGAGCACGAGGCGGTCGAGGTAGGGCCGCGTCCGATCCGGCTGGGTGCGATAGAAGGAGTCGTTGCGCGCGAGGACGGTCTGCCGCGAGTCGGCCTCGACCACGCGGAACGGCCCGCTGCCAACGGGATGCTGGTTGAACGCGACCCGTGGCAGCCCGGCGTAGTCGACCTTCGCGAGCAGATGCGAGGGCAGCAGCGGCACGGTCGTGCTCGCGGCGAACGGCCCGTAGGCGTCCGGCAAGGTGAACCGGACGACGCCATCGCTGACGCGATCGACCCGAACGCCGCGAAAGGCGTCGCTGTACGGGCCGACATAGGCCTTGTCCTGCAGCAGCGCGACGGTGTAGACGACGTCGTCTGAGACCACCGGCTTTCCGTCATGCCACATCGCGTCGTTCCTGATCTGGAAGGTCCAGACCTTGCCATCGTCGCTCGTGGTGAACGACGCCGCGAGGTCGCTCTCGATGGAGCCGTCGCTCCGGTACCGCGTCAGCCCGCTGAAGACGAGGCGGACGACGTCGTCGTCGACCGACGTCGCGGCGAGGACCGGGTTCAGGAACTGCGCAGCGCTGGTCACGCCCTCGACGTACGTGCCGCCGTATGCGGGCACGACAGTTTTCGTCTCGGCGCGGTCGATCGCCACGGCAGCACCGCTCACAACGACCAGGAGCCCGATCAGTGCGACGACGATGAACTTGTCGCGGGCCCTCATTTAGACGGCGGCTGAACGAGCGCCTAACAGCGAAATGATCACGTACACGACGATGAGAACGATCGTCAGCCGGAAGAGCGTTCGCTCGAGTCCACGACGGCTGCGGTACGCCGTCGACTCACCACCGAAGGTCGAGGACAGGCCGGTGCCGCGAGCCTGAAGCAGGATCGATGCACCGACGGCGACGGCAATGACGATCTGGGCGACCTGAAGAAGATCCATGGGGTCGTTCCATTCTAGGACTAGCGGCGCGTGTAGACGTAGAGCTGCTGGCACCACACGAACGCCCGGCAGAGCCCAAGAGTGCGCGTCGGCATCTGGTAGCGCTCCAGCACCGCAGCCACAAGATCGGCATGCCAGCGTTGACGCGCGTAGCCGGGACCGACGTCGAGCCGCTCGAGGTCGACTTCGGTCACGATCGCGTCGAACCGGCCCCCTCGTACCGCCTCGAGCAGCGCACCCCCTTCGATGCGTCCGCTCCCGTAGAGCCGAGACCACAGGAAGAGATCGTCGACGATCGGCTCACGTCCTGTCGCCACCAAGAGGCCGCTGTCTTCGACCAAGACAGTCCCGGGCACGTTGTCGCGCACGAAGGCGATCCGTTCCGGACTCCCCCACTTGCCAGTCGGCTGCAGAAGACTGGGAGAGCCCGCGAACGGATTGAGCAGTACGACCGCGAGAGTCAGCTGCGCGAGAGATGCCAGCGGGTACATGGGTCGGAGTGCGAGCCGCGGGGCGAGACTGGCTGCTGTCAGAGCGAGCGCCGCTGAGAGGTCCAGGAAGTAGTTGATCGTCGCTCCCTCGCGACCACCGAGCAACAACACACCGACCGCGCCCGCGAGATATGCGGTAATCGCACCGCCGCGCGCGCGCGTCGCCACTGCGGTCACGATCGGAACCGCCAACACCAGCGCCGCGACAATCAAAAGTCCGACCAGCAGCTCGAAACGCCAGGGCAGAGCGTTCCAGTCAATGACATGCAGACGCATTGCTTCGTCCGGCGGATACGTGAAGAGGAATACGACCACGGCGGTAACCGCCCCGGCACCTAGCGCGCGCAGCGCGGCGAGCGGATCGCGCCTGGCCACGTACGCGAAGAGCGCAAGGCCCGGGACGAGCGCCGTCGGTTTCGCAAGCGTCGCGGCTCCGATGAGAGCTCCGGCGAGCAAGTGATTCGGTCGGTCGCGTGCGAGCGCGATGACCGCACCGACGGTGAACGCCAGCGCGACAGGATCGGGCTTCAGCGCGGCACCCCACTGCATCACGGGAACGGAGGCGATCCAGGCGAGTGCCAGCGTCGCAGCGACCAGCACCCCAGCGGGGCGGGCGCGCCAGGCGATCGCGCCAGCGATGAACAATGTTGCGACCACGCTCAGTACGCGGCCCGTGACGAAGGGATCGTCGCCGATACCCGCGATATGAAAGAAGAGGGGCGGGTAGTTGGCCGCGGTAAAGATCGGATCCGCATCGAGCGAGAACAGGGGGTTGCTGTACTCGACATGCTGGCGCGCCAGGATCGCGGCGTGTGCGACGGCACCTTCGCCGTACAGAACTGGTCCGCGAAGAGTGACCGCCCAGATCCAGTTCCCGACAACGACGAGCGCGAGCGCGCCGGCAACGACGGCGTAGATCCACCACGCGACGCGTGCGCGCATCAACGTGGCTGCAGCAGGGAGCGCCCGGTCATGCGATCGGGTACGGGCAGCCCGAGGAGCGTGAGAAGCGTTGGCGCGATGTCGCGCAGCCCGCCGTCTCGCAACGAGAAGCGCTCGCCGTCTTGCGCGACGAACACGACCGGCACCGGATTCATCGAATGCTGCGTGTTCCGCCCACCGTCAGGGAATAGCAGCTCCTCCGCATTCCCGTGATCGGCGGTGACGATCACGCAGCCGCCCGCAGCGAGCACCGCGTCGACCACGCGCCCGACTGCGACATCGGTCGCCGCCATCGCGGCGACCGTCGCGTCGAAGTTCCCCGTGTGCCCGACCATGTCCGGATTCGCGAAGTTCACGATCGCGAAGTCGTACGTACCGCCCTGGATGGCCTTCACGAGAGTGTCGGCGACGCCCGCGGCGCTCATCTCGGGCTTGAGGTCGTACGTGGCGACCCTCGAGGACGGCACGAGGATCCGGTCCTCACCCGGGAACGGGGGCTCATGGCCCCCGTTGAAGAAATACGTCACATGCGCGTACTTCTCGGTCTCGGCGGCGTGGAACTGCTTCAGGCCGGCCTCGGACAGCACCTGGGCCATCGGCACGACCTCGGCGGGCGCGAACGCGATCTTCACCTCCGGGATGCCGACCTTGTATTCGGTGAGCGTCACGAACGTCAGGTCTCGCGGGACACGCTTGCGCGGGAAGCCCTCGAAGTCCCTTTGGATGAGCGCCCACGTGAGCTGCCGCGCACGATCGGGCCTGAAGTTGAAGAAGATGACCGCGTCGCGGTCCTGCATCGGCACGCCGGCGCCCACGACGTGGGGCTTCATGAGCTCGTCGCTGCACGCGCTGTCCTCGTAGCACTGCTCCACACCAGCCGTCGCGGTCTCGCAGCGCGGCCCCGCGGCGTCGACGATCGCGTCGTACGACAGCTCGGTGCGCTCCCAGCGCTTGTCGCGGTCCATCGCGTAGTAGCGGCCGTGCACCGTCGCGATCGGGGCCGAGATCTGCGGCAGGAGCTCGAGCGCGCTGCGCGGCGGCATGTCGCGGCCGTCGACGAACGCGTGCACGACAACTCGCGCCACGTGCTCGCGCTTCGCGAGCAGGGTGAGCGCCGCGAGATGCTTCATGTCGGCGTGGACCCCACCGGTGGAGACGAGGCCCATGAGGTGTAGCGTGCCCTGCTCGCGCACCGCGGCGCACGCCGCTCGGAGGGCGGCGTTCTCGAAGAAGCTGCCGTCGTCGATCGCATCGTTGATGCGGACGAGCTCCTGGTACTGGATGTAGCCCGCTCCCATCGTCAGGTGACCGACCTCGCTGTTCCCCATCACCCCGTCGGGCAGGCCGACCGCGCGGCCGCTCGCCTCGAGCTTCGCGTGCGGGAAGCGTGCGAACAGCGCATCGAGACGCGGCGTCTTCGCGCGCGTCACGGCGTTGCCCGGCCGGTCCGGCGCGATCCCCCACCCATCGAGCACGCAGAGCACGACCGGTCGGTATGCCGCTGTCACGCGAAGGCCCGCACGATCGCGCCGAACTCCTCGGCCTTGAGCGACGCTCCGCCCACGAGCGCGCCGTCGATCCCCTCTGCGGTCGCGAACTCACCGACACCCGCCGCGGTGACGCTGCCGCCATAGAGGATCGGCGTGCGGTCACCGGGGAGGCCCGCGGCCTCGAGGGTCCGGCGGATCACCCGCGCGGCCGTCGTCGCATGCGCGCCGGTCGCGGGATGTCCCGTGCCGATGGCCCAGATCGGCTCGTACGCGATGACGAGCTGCGACGCGCGCTCACGATCGGCCCGGAGCGGCGCGACATCGGCCGCGACCTGTCGGGCGACGACCGCCTCGGCGTCGCCGGCAAGGTGTTGGGCCTCGCTCTCACCAACGCAGAGGACGACGCGCAGGCCCGCGGCGATCGCGCGGGCGAGCTTTCGCGCCACCCGCGTGTCGTCGTCACCGAGGTCGCGACGCACCTCGGAGTGTCCGACGATCGTCCCCGCCGCGACGCCGGAGAGCATCGAGGCCGCGATCTGCCCGGTATACGCGCCCTTGTCCTCCCAGTGCACGTCCTGCGCATACACGAGGACGTGCGTCGCGCGCACGGCGTCGGCGACCGCAGCGAGCGCGATGGCCGGCGGTGCGACCGCGACGCCGACATCGCCGGGCGGCGCGACCGCAGCGACCGCGCGCGCGAGCGCGACGGCCTCGGCGATGGTCGGTGGATTCATCTTCCAGTTGCCCACGACCAGGCGCGCCCTCGTCACCGCGCGGCCTCGTCCATGACCCGGCGCAGGCGCTGCCGCACCACCCACTTCGTCGTGTCGAGCCGCGCCGCGAGCTCGGCCAGCGTCGCCTCCGGCGACCGAAGCCGCGCAGTGGCCGCGGCACGCACCTCGAGCGGCAGCCGCGCCAGCCGCCGCGAGCGAGCCAGCGCATGCACGGCCTCGATCTGATCGCGAGCCGCGGCGACGGCGCGCGCGAGATTGGCCGCGTCCGCGTTGACGCTGGCGTTCGTGCGGCCGCGCATCTCGCGCGAAACGCGCCGTGTCTCGAAGCGCAGCAATGTCTCCCCTGCGCCGGCGTGGCGCAGGAACGACGCGATCGCATCGCCGTCGCGCAGCATCAGCACCGGACGGCCTCGCCGCACGCGCGAGCGCAGCACGAAGCCTTCGCGTTTCAGGACCGCGCGCGCCCGCGTCGCCTCCCCGCGCGGTGGCCGGACCTCGAGCAGATAGCCGGACGGCCCCGCTGAGACGGAGCCACCGGCGAGGAACAGGCCGCGCAGATACGTACGCCGGCAGCACTCACGCCGCAGCGACGCGCGACCGCCGACGAGCTCGGCTGCGTGGGCCACGCGCCGTGCCGGAGCGCCAAGGTGTCCGGCGCGCGGCAGCAAGGCGGCGAGCACGCGGCGGTCGCAGTCACGCGGCAGCACGCGGGCCAGGTCGGCCTTCACCTCTTCGGACAGCGGCGAGCGCTGCGCCCGCGTCACGCCACGCGGGCTCAGGTGGTCACCTCCAGCCGCCCGACGTCGCGGTGCTCGACGGTGATCTCACCCGGCCAGAAGTCCTTCAGACGTTTCGCCACTTCGTCCGCGATCACCACCGAGCGGTGCCAGCCGCCGGTGCATCCGAAGGCCAGACCCAGACGCGCCTTCTTTTCATCCTCGTAGCGCGGCAGGGCGAACCGCAGCAGCGGGATGAGGTGCGTCAGGAATTCCTGCGTCGCGGGATGACCCAACACGAAATCGCGCACCGCGGGGTCGCGACCCGTCTTCGGCCTGAGCTCCGGGATGTAAAAGGGGTTCTCCATGAACCGCACATCGAACACGAGATCGGCTCCCGGGGGAACGCCGTTCTTGTAACCGAAGCTCGTCACGTGGACGAGCATTCCGGTGGTCGCGCCACCGTAGAGGGAGTGGAGCGTGTCGCGCAGGTCCTTCACCGTGAGGTGCGTCGTGTCGATGACCTTGTCGGCGCGGGCGCGCAGCGCGCCCAGGACGCGTCGCTCTTCGTCGATCGAGGGCTGGACTCCGCCGGCGCTCTCCAGCGGATGCCGATGGCGGGTCTCGCTGTACCGGCGCAGCAGAACGTCGTCGGACGCGTCGAAGAACAGGATGTGCGGGCGATCGCCGGCCGCGGCGAGCTCGTCGAGGGCGGCGCTGGCCTCGGCGAACAGGGCGCCGCTGCGCGCGTCGATGACGAACGCGACGCGCGGATGCCCTCCTTTCCGGCAGACGTCGAGCGTCGTCTTCATCAGCGCGGGCGGGAGGTTGTCGAGCGTGTAGTAGTCGAGGTCCTCGAAGACCTTCACTGCCTGCGACTTGCCCGAGCCGGAGAGGCCGGTCACGACGACGAAATCGGGCGGACCCTTCGTCGCCATCACGCGCCGGGCGTCAGTCAGGCAGGACCATCGAGAGGCCCCAGCTGACGATGGAGATGACGATCGAGGCGATCAGCGCGACGAAGAATCCGTTGACGACGAACCCCAGGAACGGGATCGCCGACACCAGCAACAGCAAGAGTGCGTTGATCACGAAGATGAAGAGGCCGAGCGTGAGGCAGGTGATCGGCATTGAGATCATCACCAGGATCGGCTTGACGATCGCGTTGACGACTCCGAGAGCGAGACCGGTGAGGATCAGCGATAGGTACCGGCCGAGCTCACCCATGCCGTAATCGACCTTGCCCCACTGGATTGCGTCCGGCTGGATCTGATTGACCACGTACGCGGCCACCACGATGGCCAGGGCGTTGATCAGCGTCCGCCAGACGATGCCCATCGCCGTTAGCCTAGCGGGGCCGCGCTAGTACTGTCCGAGCGTGCCGCGGATGCGCATCGTGCGCTCGGCCCGCGCGAACGCCCATCTGCCGACGGGAAACACGAGCAGCGTCGTGGCGATGAGGCCGACGTACTCGAGCGCTGGATCGAAGAGCGGTCGTGCCCCGAGCGCATGCTGCCGCAGCAGGTCCATCGCATAGGTCGTGGGAAGCAACAGCGCGAACGGTTGGAGGACGAGCGGCAGGAAGGTGATCGGAAAAGATACGCCTGAAGCAATGCCGAAAAGAAAATTCGTGCAGTCGACGAAGAAGTTGGCCTCGCGAATGACGAGCACGATCCCGGCGAGGAGGTACGCGACTCCGAGCATCGCGACGACGGCCACGACGAGCGCCGGAAGCGCATACACGATGTCGAGGCTGAAGTGCAGGCCGAAGCACGCGATGCCGACGGCAAAGAGGATGACCTGACCGACGACGAACTGCGCCACGCCGAAGATCGCGCGGCCGATGAGGATGGTGTCGTGCCGAGTGGGGGTCAGCCACGTCGGCTCCAGCGTCCCGAGATCCATCTCCCACCGCAGCGACATTGCCATCGACCAGAACGTCGTGGCGACGAGACCGGCGATGACGCCGCCCATGAAGATGAAGCCGGACAGGTTGTCCGTGCCGATCGCGGACTCGAGCCCGATAACGCGGCCGCCGACTGCGAACGCCGCGCCGAAGAGGAACGCGGGGATCACGCCCTGATACAGCGGGATGAACACGGTCGCGAGCATCGACCACTTGTAACGCGAGAGGTTCCGCATGTCCTTGCGCGCGATCGCGAATGCCGCGCGAAGCTCGTCCATCAGTACCGTCCGAGCATCCCGCTCTGGCGAGCGTTGCGTTCGAGCACGCGGAAGGTCACGATCGCGAGCACGGCGAAGACCGCTGTGAGGCTGACCGTGATCGCGAGATCGCCGGCGATGTCCCCGAGGCCCAGGCCGCGGAGAAGCACCGCTCGGATGTCCTGAACGATGTACGTCGGCGGCAGGATCGATGCGACGGCTTGAGCCCAGCCCGGGAGCATGAGGACCGGGAAGGTGATGCCGCAGGCGAGCACGAAGATGCCGCGCACGAGCTGCACGATCGGACCGATCTCCCCGAAGCGCAGCACACCGGCAGCGAAGAGGGTGCCGATGGCATAGAGCGCGGGTAGCGCGAACGCGACCACGACCATCGTGCGTAGGACACCATCGAGCGGCAACGCGACGCCGAACAGGATCCACATCGCGGCGCCCATCACCACGAAGGTCAACCCGAGCGTCGGCAGAGCCGCGGCCGGCGGCCCGAACAGCGCGACGAGCCGCGAGGTCGGCGTCAGGAACATCGCTTCAAGCGTCCCGCGCATCTGCTCCGTGCGCAGCGCGGTCCCGGGACCCCAGAGGATCGTCGACAGCCACATGTACATCGCGAAGCCGACGAAGACGAAACCCGCGACCTCGGCCGTTCCCGATCGCTCGGCGAACGCGGCGATGGCCTTTGGATCGGAGCCCGAGTACGCCTGACCCATGAGCACGTAGGACGCGGGGAGCAGCACCGGCCAGAACACGAGACCGAGCCACAGCGTCGGATAGCGCCGGACGGTACGCAGCTCCTTTCGCACCGCAGCGACGAATGCGCGGAGGTCGGCGGCGACGAGCGTCATTCGCGTAGCGCGCGGCCGGTGAGCGACAGGAACACGTCCTCGAGCGTCACGGGCACCACCTCGACGTGGCGCACCGTCGCGCCCGACGCCTGAGCGGCGTCGAAGGCGGCCGGGACGAGCTCGCGGGCGGAACGGCAGTGCACGGTCACGGCGAGCGTCCCGTTGGTCCGCTCCTGGTGCGCGACGGTCCCGACGCGCGCGAGGCGCTCGAGAAGCGCGGCGCCGTCGCCATCGAGCCCGATATCGAGCCGGACGATCTCCTCCGCGCGGATGGTCCGCTTCAGCGCGGCCGGCGAATCGAGGGCGACGATCTTGCCGTGGTCGATGATGGCCACGCGGTCGCAGAGCTGATCCGCCTCTTCCATGTAATGCGTCGTCAGCAGCACGGTGCGGCCCTGCGCGCGAAGATCGCGCACGCGGTCGCGAAGGTCGCGCGCCGACTGCGGGTCGAGACCCACGGTCGGCTCGTCGAGGATGACGAGCGGCGGATCGGGAAGCAGCGCCCGCGCGAGCGCCAGCCGCTGACGCATGCCGGTCGAGTAGCGCTCGACGTAATCGTCAGCGCGGTCGCTGAGCTTCACCGCCGCGAGCGATCGGTCGATGCGGTCTTTCGTGGCTCTCGGCGGCACGTGATAAAGCGCGGCGAAGTACTCGAGGTTCTCGCGGCCGGTGAGCTTCCAGTAGAGGCTGCGCTCGCCGGAGAGCATCGCGCCGAGCCTCGCGCGCACCTCGCGCGGACGCCGCGCCACGTCGATGCCGAGCACTTCGATCGAGCCGCTGGTCGGCTCGAGCAGCGTCGACAGCATCTTCATCGTCGTGGTCTTGCCGGCGCCGTTCGGACCGAGCAGCCCGAAGATCTCGCCGGTCTCCACTCTCAGGTCGATGCCGTCGACGGCCCGGAAGCGCGTGCGCCGGTCCGGCTCGCGGCGCAGTCGCTGCCACAGCGTGTAGCGACCCTTCTCGAATACCTTGACCAGCCCCGTCGCGACGACGGCGGGCGTCACGCTAGCTCGTCGCTCGGTTCATTCAACAAAGATCTCGACCCGGTCCTCGTCGTCGGCGATGTCCACGAACTTCCCCGGGTAGTCGATCGACCGGAGCAGCTCGTCGAGGTCGATGCCGAACTTCGACAGGTGACCCCGGACAAGTCCGCTCGACGCGAGCTTCATCTTCCCCATCCGCGCGATCGCGAGAGGGATGGCGACGTTGACCTTCTGCTGCCCGTTCTCGGTGACCCGGATGCGCAGGATGCGTCCACGAGCACCAGGCGGCAGGGGCGGCTCGGGCGCCAGTGGCGGCATCGGCGGGATCGGTGGCTTCGGCGCTCGCGGACGCTCGTCGATGTCGCCGAGCGCGCGGAGGAGTCGGAACGCCTGCTCGACGTCGATCTTGCCCTCCGCCAGTAGCTTCAGGACCTGCTTGCCCTCGTCGCTCGGCACGTCAGCGCCCTCGGCGGGCGGCATCGAGCGCGGCCGCGGCGTCATCCACGCCGAGCTCACCACGTGCGAGACGCTCCAGGACCGAGCGCACCTCTTCGCGCGACGACATGTCCATCGGCTGGGTCCGCGCCACGTCGGCGGTGGCGGCCTCGGCGGGCGCGGACTCTTCGGTCTGCGCTTCGTCCGGTGTTGACGCGGTCGCGCCGCGCACGGTGAGATCGCCGCTCACGGTCTTCACGCCGACGTCTCCGTGGCCGCCGCCGATCACGACGCTGTATTCCTTGCGACCGCGCCGCACGATACGTGCGGGCAGCTCGCACTCGACGTCGCCGCTCGCGGTGCGGTACTCGATCGTGGCGTCGGCCTCGACAAGCGCCAGCTCGACGTCTCCGCTGATCGTCTTGAAGCGATGGTCCTTCTGCGGATCTAGACGCCCTTCGATCTGGATGTCGCCGCTCACGGTGTGGAGCAGGGTCGAGCGCAGCCGCGCGGCGGCGATCGTGACGTCGCCGCTCACGGCGTTCCCTTCGAGATGCCCGACGTAACGCCGGCAATCGACATCGCCGCTCACCGACTTCAGCCGCATCGGCCCCTGCAGATCCTCGAGGCGCACATCGCCAGAGACCGACTGGATCTCGATCGGTCCACGAACGCCCTCGACGGACAGCTCACCGCTCACGGTCTGCGCGTCCACCGCGCATTCGGACGGCACTGTGATGTCGAAGTCGACGCGGAAGCGCTTGCCGCGGAAGAGGTCGAGCCAGCCGCGCTCCTGCTCGTAGAGGTGCGGCTCCACGAGAAGCTCGTCACCGCGTTTCTCCATCCGCACCTCGAGGTTCTGCAGCAGCCTCTTGGCGCGGTCCTCGCTGCTCGCGCTGACGCGCTTGCGCGCGACAACTCTGATCTCACCGGGTGCGCCCGCAGCCGTGACCGACGTCTCGCCTGAGACGTTCCGCACACGCAGCCGCGGCGTCTCCTTGAAGGCGAACCGCTGCTCTAGCGTCTCGGAGTAGCTCTCGCCGCCGACATCGCCGACGAAGTCACCGACGAACGCGCGCGCGAACTGCCCCGGATCGAAGTCGCGGCCATCCACCTTGAAGGCGCCGGACGCCGATCCGAATTCGATGCGGTGGGACCTGTGCTCCGCCCTGCGCGAAGCGCGCTCGGCGTGGCGCGCTTCACGCTCGGCGTCGCGCTCAGCGCGACGGGCGTCACGCTCCGCGTGGCGCGCCTCGCGCCCCTCACGTGAAGCCCACGGACCTCGATCGGACTCGCCCTCTTGCTTGGCCTCGTCCTTCTCGGCGTCACGCTGTTCGTCCGCGCGTGCGTCGGCCGCATCCTCGGCGGCCTCGCGCGCACGCTCGACCTCATCCTCGTCATCGGGATCGCGGCGACCGTCGGTCACGTCGTGGGCTCGCTTTCGAGCAGACTCGCGGCGTCGTCGGCGGCGATGCGTCCTTCGGCGAGCTCGCGCAGGATCTCTTTGCGCCGTTCGCTCTCTCGGTCCGGCTCGGCCTGCGACGGAAAGCCCAGCGCCCTGATCATCGCGTCGAGGCGCGAGCGCACGGTCGGATACGAGATCCCGAGCTCGCGTTCGATGTCCTTGAAGTTGCCGCGCGCGCGGATGAAGGTCTCGAGGAATTCGAGCTGGTCCTGGGACAGGGCGTGGAAGCGTCCGAGCGAGAACGACCCCTCCATCCGCGTGCCGCAGCTGTCGCACTCGAGGCGCACGACCTTGAGCTGCTCGGAGCAGATGGGGCACTTCGCGACGACGGGATTTGCCATCCATCGAAGATGCGACGTGGCCTAAAGGAAAGTCAAGCGTTCCTCATGGTTCTGTAGCCGAGATATCGAAACGATGAGGTGACGGACCGCGTCGAGGATCACACAACGGCACGAGGACGCCAAAGCGTCACACGAACAGGTGGTAATGCTGGAATTCGTCGTCGCGTTGCCAACCGCACGACTCGTACAGCGCCTGCGCCGCCCGGTTGGTCACCGCGGTCGCCAGGACGAGGCCTTTGGCCTCCGTCTCGATCGCCCACTCCCTCGCTCGTTCGAGCAACCGCCTGCCAAAACCCCCGCGCCGGCCGTTCGGGGCGACGAAGAGGTCGTTGAGGATCCAAAGGCGCCTCAGTGACACCGACGAGAACGACGGGTACAGCTGCGTGAACCCGAGCGCCTCGCCACCGTCTTCGTCGGCCACGGCCAGGAAGATTACGGATTCGTCGCGACGCAGGCGTTCCTCGAGAAAGGCGCGCGCCGCAGCGACGTCGGAGCGCTGCCCGTAGAACTGGCGGTACGCATCGAAGAGCGGCGCCGCAGCGTCGAGGTCGGTGGTGGTGGCGCGCCTGATCGGCATCA
>JALYLT010000010.1:19469-19909 GCA_030774095.1 Chloroflexota bacterium | reverse complement strand
CCGCGGCCGACTGCGTGCCCGTGCTGGTGGCCGATCCCGAAGGACCGGTCGGCGCAGCTCACGCCGGATGGCAGGGCACGACGCTCCGCGTCGCGGAGGCGCTGGTCGAGGCCATGGTCGCCGGGGGGGCCGTGCGGGAGCGGCTCGTCGCGTCGCTTGGTCCAGCGATCGGACCATGCTGTTATGTCATCGACATGGAGCGCGCGTTGGTCGTCAACGAGCGGATCGGCGAAGGCTCTCTGCGTAAGATCGACGACCGGATCGTGATGGATCTGTGGGCCGCGAATACCGCGCAGCTGCGATCGGTCGGCGTGACGCGCATCGAGATGTCCGGCGTGTGCACGCTCTCGGGTGGCGCGGACCTGTGGTCGTACCGCGGCCGCGACGTGGACGGCCAGTACGGCACCCAGCTCGGGTTCATCGGTCGACCAGGCGGGGGC
>JALYLT010000010.1:0-19459 GCA_030774095.1 Chloroflexota bacterium | reverse complement strand
GGCTATGCCCCCGCCGACCCCCGGTCATGAGCCTGCTGTTCGACGCGGAGGTCCGCCGCGAGGATTTCCGCGACAGGCGCGTGACGATCGTCGGGCTCGGGAGAGGCCGTACGGCGTCGGGACTCGCGCGCTTCCTCGTGTCGTCGGGTGCGCATGTCACCATCACAGACGCGAAATCGCGCGAGCAGCTCGCCGAGGGCATCGGGCGTGTTGGCGACACGCCGGTCGAGCTCGTGCTCGGGCCGTCGAGCGACGACGCCGCGCTCGCCGACGCGGAATTCGTCTTCGTGATCAACGGCGTGCGCCCGCGCTCGGCCACGATCCTCCGGGCGCTGCAACGGCGCATCCCCGTGCTCACGGAGATCAGCCTCTTCTTCCGCCTTTGCCCGGCAACGATCGTTGGCGTCACGGGCACGAAGGGAAAGACCACGACGACCACGATCATCGGCCACATCCTGTCGCGCGGTCCGCGACGTGTGGTCGTCGGCGGCAACATCGGGCGCGCGATCATCCAGGAGCTCGACACGCTCACGCGCGACGACATCGTGGTGCTCGAGCTGTCCTCTTTCCAGCTCGAAACGCTCGGACGCAGTCCGCACGTCGCCGTGGTCACGAACATCGGCGAAGACCACCTCGATCATCACGGCACGCGCGAGAACTACGTCGCGGCCAAACGCAACATCGTCGCCTGGCAGGGCGCCAACGACATCGCGGTGCTCAACCTCGACGATCCGACGACGACGGCGATGCACACGGGCGCGGCGTCCATGGTCCGCGGCTTTTCGCTGTCGATGCATCCACGCCACGGCGGCTTCCTGGACTCCGATGGGCGGCTCGTGTTGACGGACGGCGACCGGCGCACGCCGATCGTGTCGGCGAGCGAGCTTCGCATCCCAGGCCGCCACAACATCGCGAACGCGCTGGCCGCCGCGATCGTCGGTGACGTCTTCGATATACCGCCTGACGTCATCGGCGCGGAGCTGCGCGCGTTCGAAGGCGTGGCGCGGCGTCTCGAGACGGTCGCCGAGAGCGAGGGCATCCTCTGGGTCAACGACTCCGCCTCGACCACGCCGGACGCGACCATCAAAGCGCTCGAGGCGTTCGATCGTCCGGCGGTCGTGATCCTCGGCGGCGTCGGAAAGGGCGCGGACTTCAGCGAGCTCGCGCGCGTGGCCGTGAAGCGTGCCCGCGCCGCGGTCCTCATCGGAGCCGCGGCGGAGGAGATCGCCGGCGCACTCGATGCCGCGGGTGCGGCCCGCGCGGGATTCCCGGTGGAGCGCGCCCGCAGTCTCGAAGACGCGGTCGCCGCTTCGCGCAGGCTGGCGCGCTCCGGCGACGTCGTGCTGCTGTCTCCGGCGTGCGCGTCATTCGATATGTTCTCCTCGGCCGACGAGCGCGGCGATCGCTTCACCGCGCTGGTGCGCTCGTTCACGGAGCCGGTGCGCTCGTGAGGTTCCTCCGCATGCCGGGGGTGCCACGCACCACCGCATACGACCTCGTCCTTGTCGTCGTGGTGCTCGCGCTCACGCTGCTGGGGATCGCGATGGTCTATAGCGCCAGTGGCATCAAGGCACTCGACGCGCTCGACGATCCGCGCTACTTCCTCGGGTGGCAGTCACTCTGGGCGACGCTCGGGCTCATCGGGATGCTCGTCGCGACGCGCGTCGACTATCACCGCTACCGGGTGCTCGCCCTTCCGCTCCTCGTGGTGGCGGTGGCGCTGCTGGCCGCCGTCCTCGTGCCGGGCATCGGGACGACCGTCAACGGAGCCGCGCGTTGGCTGCGCGTGGGGCCGGTAGGGATCCAGCCCGCCGAGCTCGCGAAGCTCGCGCTCATCCTCTATCTCGCCTTCTGGCTGGGCGCCCGCCGGGATCGGATCGGACGCGGTGGGACGGCGCTCGGCTTCGTCATCGTCACCGGCCTCATCGCGGGGCTCATCTTCGCCGAGCCGGACCTCGGCACGGCGATCGTTATCGGTGCGATCGCGCTCGCGATGTACTTCGTCGCCGGCGCGCGCCTGTGGATGTTCGGCGCCCTCGCGCTGCTGTCCGGCGTTCTCGCGCTCGCGGGCGCTCTGGCGCATCCGGAGCGGGTCGAGCGGCTCATGACGTTCATCGATCCATGGAAGGACCCGCGGGACGCCGGCTATCAGGCGATCCAGGCACTCTACGGCCTCGCGCTTGGCGGCCTGTCCGGCGAGGGACTGGGCGCGGGCCGTGAGAAGTTCGGCTTCCTGCCGTTCCCGTACACCGACTCCATCTTCGCGATCCTCGGCGACGAGCTGGGCCTGATCGGCACGCTCGCGGTGATCATGCTGTTCCTCGTCTTCGCGTACCGCGGCGTGCGCATCGCGCTGCGGGCGCCGGATGCGATGGGCGCGCTCATCGCGACGGGCGTGACGACCTGGCTCGTTTTCCAAGCGTGGGTGAATATGGCCGTCGTCGCGAGCCTCATCCCGATGACCGGGATCACGCTCCCATTCATCTCGTATGGCGGATCATCGCTCTGCGTCGGGCTCATCGCGGTCGGTATCCTCCTCAATGTTGGACGACAGGCCGCGCCGGCGCCGGCGACCGTGTCGCGTGCTCCTCGTCGGCGGCGGGACGGGCGGGCACGTCAGCCCGCTGCTCGCGATCGCGGAGGCGCTACGCGAGATCGACCCGGACGCCCGATTCCTCTTCCTCGGTGGACGTCGCGGCAAAGAGGCTGAGCTCGTGCCGGCCGCGGGCATCTCGTTCCACGCCACACCGATGCCGTCGCTGCGAGATCCCGACTCGCGCCTCGCGCTCCTGCGGACGCTGGTCGGCGTCCCACTGGCCTTCTTCGATGCGCTCTTCGCGCTGGTGCGCTTCCGTCCCGATGTGTGTTGCACGACCGGCGGCGTTGTCGCGATCCCGGTGACTATGGCCGCGCGTCTCTGGCGCGTGCCGGTGTACCTGTGGGATGGGAACGCGCTCCCGGGCCGCGCGACGCGGTTGCTGGCGTCGCTGAGCTCGCGCATCGGCGTCTCGTACGAGCAGGCCCGTCACGCGTTGCCGCGGGGCCGCACCGTGCTGGCCGGGACGCCCATCCGCTCGTCGCTGTTGAAGTGGACCCGCGAGACCGGCCGCGCGGCGTTCGCTGTGCCCGCTGACGCGATGCTCGTCGTGGTGAGCGGCGGCAGTCAGGGCTCCGAGCGCGTGAACGACGCGCTCTGGTCCGCGCTCACTCGGATCCTCCGCGCCGCGTACGTCCTGCATATCACGGGAGAGAAGCACGGCGCTCGCGCGGAGACCCGACGGACGAATCTCCCAGTGGAGACGCGCGACCGCTACATCGTGCGTGCATTCCTCGGCGAAGAGATGGGAGGCGCGCTCGCTGCCGCGGACCTCGCGATCGGCCGGGCCGGTGCGTCGTCGATCGCCGAGCCCCTCGCGTTCGGCGTGCCGCTGCTCGTGATCCCGTTCGGCGCGGCGATGGAGGGACATCAAGAGGCGAACGCGCGAGCGATAGTCGAGACCGGCGCAGCGATCAGCATGCGCGAGGGCGAGCTGGATGGCGATCGATTCACGGCGCAGGTGACCGGGCTGCTGCAGAACCCGGATCGGTTACGCCGCATGGCGAACGCTGCCCGCACCGCGGGTCGTCCGAGCGCCGCGCAGGACATCGCACGCGATCTCCTCTCGCTCGGCGGCTGCGCTTGAGGATCCACATCGTCGGCATCGGCGGTGCGGGGATGTCGGCGATCGGCAAGCTGCTTCTCGCGGGCGGGCACGACGTGACCGGATCCGACAATGGGCGCTGGCCACTGGCCGAGGCACTCGCGCGGCAGGGTGCCGCGGTGCACGAGCACTTCGCGGCCGAGCACGTGCCAGGTTCGGACGTCGTGCTGCGCTCGAGCGCGTACAAGGAGGACAACGTCGAGGTCGCCGAGGCGCTGCGGCGCGGCATCACGGTCTGGAAGCGGGAGGATGCCTGGCGGTATCTCGCGAAAGGCAAACGCGTCATCGCGGTCGCGGGTACCCACGGCAAGTCGACGACTACCGCGCTCGTGTGGTCCGCGCTGCGCGCCGGAAACGTCGATGCGTCGCTGATCTGCGGTGCCGTGCTGCGCGGCGTCGGCTCCAACGCGCACGCTGGCAACAGCGACGTGCTCGTGATCGAGGCCGATGAGTACGACAACACCTTCCACGCGCTCCAGCCGCTCGTCGCAGTGGTGACGACCGTCGATCATGACCATGTCGACATGTTCCCAACGCGAGAGTCGTATCGCGACGCATTTCGCGTCTTCGCGCGAGGCATTCAGGCGCGCGGCACTCTGGTGACATGCATCGACGACGAGGGCGCGCGCGACCTTGCGACATATACAGACAGGGAGCTTGAGCGGGACGTGCTGACCTACGGCACCGATACAAGCGCGGACCTGTACGTCTCGCGGAGCACCAACACCGTGTACGCCTTCGGCGACACGCTCGTGAGCCTCCAGATCCCCGGTGAACACAACGCGCTCAACGCGGCGGGCGCCGTGCTGGCCGCTCACGCGTTCGGCATCGCCAAGGCTGATGCGGCGCTTGGCGTGTCCGAGTTCGCCGGCGTCGAGCGGCGGCTCGAACCGCTCGGCAGCGCAGCCGGCGTCAAAGTCGTCGACGACTACGCGCACATGCCCGCTGAGATCGCTGCGGGCCTTAACGCCTTCGACAACGCCGTCGTGGTCTTCCAACCCCATACCCCAAGCCGTCTCGCGAGATTCTTCGACGAGTTCGTCGCTGTGCTGCGTCGCGCGCGTGCGGTGGTGATCGTCGAGACGTTCTCATCCGCTCGCGAGCACGCCGAGACCACGTCGCGTGCGCTGGCCCTGGCCGAGGCAGTCGGCGGACGCTACGCGCGCGACGGCGAGGAGGCCGCTCGCATCGCGGCGGACCTCGTTGTTCCGGGCGATGTCGTACTCGTGATGGGCGCGGGAGACGTGCGGCCCGTGGGTGAGCGGTTGCTCGAGCTGCTGCGGACGCCGGTATGAAGCTGCTCCCGTTCGGCGTCCGCGACGAGCCGATGAGCCGGCACACCTCACTCCACATCGGTGGACCGGCGGACTATTTCGTGCGCGTCACGACCGAGCGCGACCTGGTGGGCGCGATCGCCGTCGCGCGCGAGCACGAGCTGCCGGTGATGATGCTCGGCGGCGGCACGAACATGCTTGTGTCGGATCGCGGCGTGCGTGGCGTCGTGCTGCAGAACGACTGGAGCGAGACGTCGGTCGACGGCACGACGATCACAGCCTCCTCCGGGACTCCGCTGGCGTCGGTCGCCGCTGTCGCGGCGCGGAATGGCATCGTCGGGCTCGAGTGGATGGCAACGGTCCCCGGCAGTGTCGGAGGCGCCGTTCACGGCAACGCGGGCGCGTTCGGCAGCGAAACGAAAGACGTCCTGGTCGATGTCACGCTGATGGATCTGAACGGAGACACCTGGTCCGAGGCGGGTGCCGAGCTCGGGTTTGCCTACCGGACGTCGAAGCTGCAGAAGACGCCGATCGTCGTCGTGAGGGCCCGCTTCCGCGGAACGCCGGGGGATCGTGCCACGGCGGTCCGAAAGATCAAGGAGATCGCGAACGAGCGGATCGCGAAACAGCCCCTCGCGCAGCCCAACACGGGGTCGATCTTCCGGAATCCGCAGGGCGACCATGCCGGTCGCCTCATCGAAGCCGCGGGTCTAAAGGGGGCGACCGAAGGCGGGGCGATGGTGAGTACGAAGCACGCGAACTTCATCGTCAACGTCGGCGAGGCGAGCGCGGAGGATGTCAAAGCACTGATGGAGCGATGCCAGCGCGAGGTCCGCGAGAAGTTCGGTGTCGAGCTCGTGCCCGAGGTCGAGCTGGTTGGCGAGTGGTGATGTTGCGCCCGCGCGCTGCGGGTCCTGTCCCGGCTCGGCTATCGCCCCGCGCCGCGGGTCCTGCCCCGGCTCGGGGTTCTCGACTCGCCGTGTCACCCGCGGCGCATGGTCGGATCACTCGATGACCACCAAGAAGATCCGCGTCGGGATCCTCACTGGCGGTGCGTCTGCGGAGCGCGACATCTCACTCGCCACGGGCGCGCAGATCGCGGCCAGCCTCGCGTCCGACAAGTACGAGACCGTGCTTCTCGATCCCCTCGCACTCATGTCCCGCAACCGATCGATCAGCGACGACCTGCGCAAGCAGGCCGCAGAGCTGATGCAGAGCGGTGGCATCGTGCAGCGTCCGCGCGAGCTGCCGAAAGGCCTCGAGGATCACATCGCCCGTGCCGAGAAGGCCATCGTCCCCGCGTCGGCCGCGATGTCGAACAGCGCCGGCCCCGTCGACGTCGTGATCCTGGCGCTACACGGCACGTGGGGGGAGGACGGTCGGATCCAGGGCTTGCTCGATACGATCGGCATCCCGTACACAGGCTCGGGTGTTCTCGCCTCGGCTCTCGCGATGGACAAGGTGATGGCGAAGCGCGTCCTCGCATCGGAAGGCCTCGATGTCCCGCAGGGCGTCGTGGTCACCTCAGCGTCGGGGGACGACCTCGTACGGGCGCGGTCCGTCGGCCTTCCGGTGTTCGTCAAGCCGGTGGCCAGCGGCTCGAGCGTTGGGGCCGCGATCGTCACGTCCGCCGATCAGCTCGCACCAGCGATCAGCGATGCCCTGAAGTACGACGAGCGCGCCCTTGTCGAAGAGGTGGTCCGTGGCACGGAGCTCACGGTCGCGGTGATCGGCAACGATGAGCTCGTCCCGCTGCCGGTCATCGAGATCGTCACCAAACGGGAGTTCTTCGACTACACCGCGAAGTACAGCGCGGGCGAGAGCGAGGAGATCGTTCCGGCGCGCATCCCGGATGATGTCGCGCGCCGCGCGCAGGACATCGCGATCCGCGCGCACCGGGCCCTCGGCTGCCGGGGGATGTCGCGTACCGATCTCATGTGGTCCGGCGCGCGGATGGTGACCCTCGAGGTGAACACGATTCCCGGCATGACCGCGAACAGCCTGCTGCCAAAGGCGGCGCGCGCCGCCGGCATCCAGTTCGGCGACCTGCTCGCACGTTTCGTCGACTGGGCCCTCGAGGACGCGCGCCGGCGCGCGCGCTGAGTACTCGCTCTCGACGCACCGGCCGCAAGCCTGCCCGCCGCCGCCGTCCCGCGTTCCGCATCAAGGATCCCGCGCGCGCGGTCGCCGGGCTGATCGCGATCGCGTGCGCCGCCGCGCTGCTCGCGGTCGGGCTCGCGGATCTCGCACGCGTCGAGGACGTCGTCGTGGTGGGCGCGAAGCACGTGTCGCGCGACGCCGCGAGGTCGCAGAGCGGGCTCGACGGCGCGCCGGCGTTCCTCGCCAGTGCGGCTGAAGCGCGCGCCCAGCTGCGAACGCTTCCCGCGGTACGCGACGCCAGGGTCGAGATACTGCTGCCGTCCACCGCGCGCATCACCCTCGTCGAGCGCCAGGCGGTCGGCCGGTGGATCGCGAGCGACACCGTGGAGTGGTTCATCGACGCGAGCGGCGTGCTGTTCCCATCGATCGATCGGACCGGCGCGCCGGACCTACGAGTGTTCGACGAGCGGCCGCCGCGCAGCGCCGGGGAGCGTATCGATCCTCCCGCTCTCGTCGAGGCCGCGCTGCGTCTCGCGGCCCTCGCGCCGGGCGAATTGCGCGCCGATGCCACCGATCTGCGCGTCGTGATGACGGCGGGGGCGAACGGGCTCGTGCTGCGCACCGGCGCGAAGTGGGAGGTGCGCTTCGGAAGCGCCGATCGCTTCGACGAGAAGCTGTCGCTCGCGAAGCGCTTCCTCAGGGACAACCCGACCCGGCGCTTAGACTACGTCGACGTGCGCAGCCCCGACCGAATCGTCTTCAGCCCGAACTAATAACGCGTGTGGCTTCCGCTCCTCGGTCTCGTCGCCGGGGTGCTGCTCGGGCTCGCCCTCAACTTCAACATCCCCATCGAGTGGGCGCGTTACACCGCCGTCGGCATCCTCGCCGCCCTCGACTCGCTTCTCGGTGCCTTCCGCGCGGAGCTCGAAGGACACTTCGACACCCGCATCTTCCTCTCGGGTTTCTACACGAACGCACTGCTCGCGGCCGCGCTTACGTTCTTGGGCGACAGGCTGGGTATCGACCTCTATCTCGTCGCCCTGTTCGCCTTCGGCTGGCGGATCTTCCAGAACGTCGCTGTAATCAGGCGGCATTTCCTTTAATCTCGGGCGGGCGGTCACGCGGACGCGGGCGGGGAGCAGAAGGAGAGTTAAGGAAGGCGGACGCCCGTGACTGACCAGACCGTGCTCGTCGCGATCGACATCGGCACTACCAAGGTCTGCGTGCTCATCGGCGAGGTGGGCGGCCGCAGCGGCGGGGTCGACGTCATCGGTATCGGGCAGGCGCCCTCCGACGGGCTCCGGAAGGGCGTCGTCATCGACATCGACCGCACCGTGCAGTCGGTGGCCGCCGCAGTGGACGCGGCCGAGCGCCTTTCCGGCCTGAAGGTGCGTTCCGCGTTCGTTGGCATTTCCGGCATGCACGTCGGCTCCCAGAACTCGCGCGGGATGATCGCCGTGTCAGGCCGCCAGCACGACGTCACGCGGGAGGACACGCTGCGGGCCATCGAGGCGGCGCGCGCCGTGTCGATCCCCAACACGCGCGAGATCCTCCACGTCATCCCGCGTGGCTACGTCGTCGACGGCCAGGAGGGCGTGCGCGATCCGATCGGGATGAGCGCCGTCCGCCTCGAGGTCGAGGCGCACATCGTCACCGCCTCGTCCTCGAGCGTCACGAACCTCACTAAATGCGTGCAGAAGGCCGGGGTCGAGATCGACGAGCTCGTCCTGACGCAGCTCGCCACAGCGGAGGTCGTCCTCACCGACGAGGAGCGCGAGCTCGGCGTCGTCCTCTGCGACATCGGCGGCGACACGACCGACGTCGCGGTGTTCCAGGATGGCTCGATCCGCCACTGCGCGACCATCCAGATGGGCGCGCGGAGCGTCACGAGCGACCTCGGGCTCCTCCTGCGGGTCACGCCGGACGTGGCGGAGACGCTCAAGATCAAGCAGGGGACCGCGCTGCCCCTCGAGGTCGACCCGGACGAGGTCATGCAGATCACGTCGATCGGAGAAGAGGTGCCGCGGCCGATCACGCGCCGGCACATGGCCCAGATCATCGAGGCGCGCACGGCGGAACTGTTCGACCACGTGGCCCGGGAGATCGAGGCGGCGGGGGCGACCAACCGGCTTCAGGCCGGCGTCGTGCTCACCGGCGGCGGTTCGTTGCTCACGGGCATCGCCCGGGCGGCACGCGACCAGCTCGGAATGGCCGCGCGCGTGATGGCGCCGAGCGGACTGGGCGGTCTGACCGACTCCATCTCCTCTCCGCCCTATTCCGCGGCGTCGGGACTGCTCGTCTGGGGCGCAAAGAACTGGTCGGCCGACGAAGACCGTGTGGCTGCGCGTTCCCTCGACGGCGTCGGTGGCCGCCTCTCGCGACTATTCCGCTCGCTCATGCCGTGAACTGCGCGGTGATCCGCCCCTAACGCTCGACCTACTGCTGCGTTCGGGTATAGAGTCTCGGCAACAACTTAAGAACTCCGTGCTGGGGCCGTCAGGGGAGGGGCAGCAGCAGGGAACTGGTTTGGAGTGTGCCCATGCCCCTCCGGAGCGACATCGAGAATTTCGCTCTCATAAAGGTCGTCGGTGTCGGCGGCGGCGGATCGAACGCCGTCAACCGCATGATCCGCGCGGAGCTCATGGGCGTCGAGTTCATCGCGGTGAACACCGACGCTCAGGCGCTGCTCCTGTCGGACGCACCGCACAAGATCCGTATCGGCGACAAGGTCACCAAAGGCCTCGGCGCCGGCGCCGATCCCAGTATTGGTCGCAAGGCTGCCGAGGACGACAGCGAGAAGCTGTACGAGGCGCTCAAAGAGGCCGACATGATCTTTGTCACCGCCGGCATGGGCGGCGGCACGGGGACGGGCGGCGCTCCGGTCATCGCCGAGATCGCGAAGGACATCGGCGCGCTCACGGTCGCCGTGGTCACGAAGCCGTTCGCCTTCGAGGGCGCGAAGCGGCGGCTGCTGGCGGAGCAGGGGATCGCTGATCTGGTCGACAAGGTCGACACGCTCATCACCATCCCGAACGACCGTCTGCTTCAAGTCGTTGAGAAGCGCACCAGCATGGTCGACGCCTTCCGCATCGTTGACGACGTTCTGCGTCAAGGTGTCCAGGGCATCAGCGACCTCATCACGGTGCCCGGTCTCATCAACCTCGACTTCGCGGACGTGAAGACGATCATGACCAACGCTGGCTCCGCGCTCATGGGCATCGGACACGGCACGGGCGAAACGCGTGCCGCGGATGCCGCGCGTCAGGCGATCCAGTCGCCACTCCTCGAGCAGTCCATCGACGGCGCGCGCGGCGTGCTGTTCACCATCACCGGCGGGCCTGATCTCGCGCTGTTCGAGGTCAACGAGGCAGCCGAGATCATCCACGCCGCCGCGGACCCGGAGGCGAACATCATCTTCGGCGCCGTGATCGACGATCGTATGGGCCAGGACGTGAAGATCAGCGTCATCGCGACAGGGTTCGATCAGGCGCGGCCGCTCAAGCGGATCGATCAGCCGATGTACAAGCGCCAGGTCGAGCAGCGTCCCGCCGATCGTCCGACGGCCGCCGTCGCGCCTGCACCGAGCGTGACGAAGGTCCACGAGGACAAGAAGTTCGACCCCAATGACCTCGAGGTGCCGAGCTTCCTCCGCCGCCGCTGACGACGCGCCCGGCGACCCAGGGCGCGCGCAATTTGACATGACCTCTGCACCCCCGCCGTGTCAAAGCAACACGGCGGGGGTGTTCCTTTGATACGAACGGATCCCTCCGTGTCAGCGCCGGCGCCTGGCGTGCCCGACTAGATTTTGTGGCCCTCTACCCCATATCTTGTGTATGTGCGTTGCCCTTCGTGTGGCCATGAGGACACCCGCGTCGTCGACTCCCGCGAGGCGGAGGACGGCGACTCGATCCGCCGTCGGCGCGCCTGCGACTCGTGCGGCGAGCGATTCACGACGCGCGAGCGTTCCGAGTCGGCCCGCATCCAGGTCGTAAAGCGGGACGGGTCGCGCCAGGAGTTCGACCGTCGCAAGCTCTCGAGCGCCATCGGCAAGGCAGCCTCGAAGCAGCTCGCCCCGGACGCGATCGACGGGCTCATCGACGACATCGAGGCGACGATCCGGCAGAGCGGCACGTCCGAGGTCGGATCGCAGCGCATCGGCGAGATGGTGCTCGAACGCCTCGCGGAATCCGATCCGATGAGTTACCTGCGGTTCAAGATCGTCTACGCCGGGCTTCAGGATCCCGACGCGCTTTACGACGAGCTTGAAGCGCTCGTCCGCCGTCGACAGGAAACGCGCGATCGCAAGTTCGCCGAGCAAACCACGCTGCCCATCGAGCCGGCCGCCGCGGTTGCCGGCCGTCGTCGCAAACGGTAGTCGCGGCGCCGCGGGTCCTGCCCCGGCTCGGGGTTCTCGGTCGCTCGAAACGTGTCCGCGCGTCGCTGCCTTCCCCGAACTCGCCTTGACCCTCCGTGCGGTCCTGTGGGATCTCGATGGGACGCTCACCGACAGCGTTCGGTTTGTCGTCGACACCGCGAATCGCGTCATCGAGGCCCACGGCGGCTCGCCGCTCGCGTTCGAGAGCGTCGGGGCGATGACGGGTCTGCCGCTCGAGGAGATCTTTCGTATGGCGTGGCCGGATCTGACGCCTGATCTCGCGCAGCGCTACCGGACCGAATACCGGGACATCTACGACCGCGAGGTCATCCCGGTCACGAAGCTGTATGACGGCGCGCGCGAGACACTGCACGCGTTCCACGAGGCGGGTTTGCTCCAGGCGACGGTGACCGGCAAACGCGCCGCGGACTGCGAGCGGATCCTGCGCGGCCTCGGCATCGCCAGTGAGATCGACGTGTACCTCGGCGGCGACTCGGTGTCGCGGCCGAAGCCCGCGCCGGATCTCGCGCAGCACGCGATGACGCGTCTTCGATGCGAGCCGGTGGAATGCATCGTCGTCGGCGATGCGAACGCCGACATCGCAATGGGGAAGGCCGCGGGCGCGCGCACGGTCCAGGTCCTCTGGGGGTTCGCGCGCGAACGCATCGAGGGCGCCGATCACGTCGTCGCTACATGGTCGGAACTGCGCGAGACGGTCTTCGCGCTCGCGGGCCGCGCCCACCCCATACTTCGCCGCGGTGGTGCTCTCGGATCGTGACATCCGCGCTGCGATCGCGTCGGGACGCATCGGCATCGATCCCTTCGACCCGTCCTGTGTGCAACCCGCCAGCCTCGACATCCGCCTCGATCGGTTCTTCCGCGTGTTCCGCTCGAGCCGCCACGCGTACATCGATCTGGCCAAACCCCTCGACGACATCACCGAACTGGTCGAGGTCGCCGAGACGGAAGCGTTCATCCTTCATCCTGGCGAGTTCGTGCTCGGCTCGACGCGCGAGCGGATCCGCCTCTCCGACGATGTCGTATCCCGCGTCGAGGGGAAAAGTAGCCTCGGCCGGCTCGGACTCCTCATCCACAGCACGGCCGGGTTCATCGACCCGGCGTGGGACGGACACATCACGCTCGAGCTCTCCAACGTGAACACCATCCCGATCACGCTCTATCCGGGCATGCGCGTCGGCCAGCTGTCGTTCTTCCCGCTCAGCAGCGCGGCGGAGCGGCCGTACGGTTCACCGGAGCTCGGGTCGAGCTACCAGGGGCAGATCGGACCGACGCCATCGCGCTATCGGCTCGACGTGCCACGGAAACCATAGATGTGCGCGTCCTGCTTGCTCCTCGTGTTCCTCGAGGCGTTCATCAACGTCGTCGCGCAGGCGCTCGTGCTCGCGATCTTCGTTCGGGTGATCATGTCGTGGGTCCCCATGCGTCTGCCGTTCGGTCTGAACGAGCTCGTGTGGAACGTGACCGAGCCGGTGCTGGCACCGATCCGCCGCTACATGCCCATCGCCGGCGGCATGGACTTCTCCCCGCTCATCGCCCTGCTGCTCATCCAGATCATCACGAGCATCATCCTGCGGGTACTGCCACCGGCGATCCCGAACTCGCCGTTCTGATGGTCGCCGTCCGCCGCGACGGCGAGCGCCTTTCGTTCACGATCCGTGTCACACCGCGCGCGTCCGCGAACGCTGTCGCCGGCGAGCGGGACGGCGTGCTGCTCGTCCGCGTGACAGCGCCGCCAGTCGAGGGGAAGGCGAACGATGCGGTCGTGGCGCTTCTCGCCAAAGCGCTGGGCACGCCGCGTAGCGCCGTCCAGATCGTCCGAGGCGCAGGCGCCCGCATCAAGCGCGTGAGCGTGCCTCGGGAGGCGGAGGCCGCACTCCAACGGCTCGCGAAATGACGGGCTCTTCGCGGACGTATGGAAGGAGAATGACGACCCATGCCAGCCTGGCTGCGCTCTTTCCCACCGCCTTCGCCCGTGCCGGTCGCGTGATCTTCGCCGACGCCGTCCGTGACCACCAGGATGAGGTCTACGGCGTGGCGCTCCGGATCCTCGGCGACCGCGACGCGGCGCGCGAAGCGGCGAGCGCAGCTTTCCTCAAGGCCTATCGCAGCTGGGATCGGTACGACCAGACCCGGCCCGTCCGGTACTGGCTGCTGCGGATCGCCGCCAACGAGGCGATCAGCGTGGGCCGCTCGCGCACGCGCGAGCGCGCGCGCAGCACGAGCGTCGACGAAGCGGCTGGCGTGCCCGATCCAGCCCAGACGCCGGACCAGATGCTGGTGGCGCGCGAAGAGCGCGAACGCGTGCGCGCGGCCGTCGCCGTGCTGCCCGAGCTGTACCGCGTGCCCGTCGTGCTGCGCTATTTCAGCGAGCTGTCGGTCGAGGAGATCGCCGCAGTCACGGGGCGACCGGCCGCGACGGTCGGCGTCCAGCTGCTGCGCGCACGCGCGCTCCTGCGCAGCACGCTCGAGGCCAGGCCATGACCGATCCACGCAACGAGCTGCTCGACGAGACCACGCTCCGGCGCGCGCTCCGCCTCGAGGCGGACGAGCGCGCACCCGTTTTCGACCCAGCCGCCATCGCGGCCGCAGCTCGGCTACGGCCGCGCATGGCCCTTGTCGGCGCGCTCGCCGCGCTCGCGATCGGCACTTTCGGTGCGGTCGTCGTCTGGTCCGCGGTCGCGATCCTTCTGCCCGCGCTGGTCGCCGACGCGTTCGATATCGGGCTGGGAGTGCTCGCGCTGGTCGCGGTGCCCGCGAGTGCGGTCGTCAACCTCGTGCAGCAGCCCGTCGTGCCACTGAGCCTGCTTGTCGCGATCGCGATCGCGACGCTGCACGAGCTGCGTGAATCGCTGACGACGTCATATGGAAGGTAGGGCGGGAATGCCAACGCGTCTTGAACGGAGCACAACGAACAAGGTCATCGCCGGCGTGTGCGGCGGCATCGCGGACTACCTGCAGGTCGATCCGACCCTGGTGCGGGTCTTCGTCGTGGCCGGCACGATCCTCAGCGGCGGGCTCGGACTGCTCGGCTACATCGGCGCCATCATCTTCATGCCGCTCCCTGGTCAGCCGGCACCTTTTGTCAAGACATCGGACGTGACCACGTCCACCCCGGAGGGTGTGGCGAACAGCGGCGAGCCGTCGGCTACGCCGGTCGTCGCACCACCCGCTGATCCTGAGGCCACCGAGCGCCGGCGGGCGTCGTTCGGTCTCGTCCTGATCGCGCTCGGCGCCATCTTCCTGCTGAGCAACGCCGGGGTGTTCCGCATCGTTCGCTGGGACCTGGCGTGGCCGCTCGTGTTCATCGCTATCGGCGTGCTGCTTCTCGCGCAGCGTGTGCGGCGATGACCACGCGCGGTGGGCTCTTCTGGCCCCTTCTGCTCATCACGATCGGCCTGGTGTTCCTGCTGGTGAACTTCGGCTTCATTCCGGGCGTGACCGCGAGGTCGCTGCTCAATCTGTGGCCACTGTTGCTGATCCTCGCGGGCGTCGACCTCGCGATCGGCCGACGCTGGCCACTCGCAGCTCTTGGGATCGATGTCGCGGTCATCGCGCTCGGTCTTGCGCTGCTGGCGACCCAACCGACGTTCGTCGGCGGTCCGTTCTTCACCATCGGCGACGGCGTCGGTGGCGACCGCGACGTGACCGTCGCACGGCAGAACGTCACTTCGCTCTCACTCGACCTCAACGGCGGCGCGGGTCGCTTCCAGGTGAGCGGCGGCAGCACGATGCTCGTCGAGGCGCATAGCGCGAATGAGGATCTGCGTCTCCGGCGATCGGACACTGACCGAGGGGGCGCGCATGCCGACGTGCGCATCGACCAGAGCGGAAACCGTCGCGTCGGCACCACAACGACCGATGTCGAGGCGCGCATCGCGAGTGATGTCGAGACCGCACTCGCGGTGGATGGCGGTGCGGGCGAATTCATCATCGATCTGCGCGATGTGAAGCTCACCAGCGCAGAGATCAACGTCGGCGCGGCGCAGCTCACGCTGACTCTGCCGAAGCCGGCGGCCGCGGTGACCATCGACGTGAACGCGGGCGCGTCCAGCATCGTCATTGAGGTCCCCGAGGGCGTCGAAGCACGCGTGACGACGACCGGGGCGCTGCTGACCCTGCGAAGCTCCAACCCCCGCCTCACTGCGAGCGGAAGCGCGGCTGAGACCAGCGGTTATGGAACGGCGACGGCACGCATCACCGTGCGCGTCACGGCCGGAGTCAGCTCGGTCACGATCCGCTAGCAGGCATAATCGCGGCACATGTTGCGCCGCTGGCTCGAGCCTGTCTTGAATGCGCAGGCCGTCTGGGCTGATCCGCTGGGCGACTTGATGCAACGTATTTTCCGTGCGCTCTACGGTCCGTTCCCGGCGCTCCGCGATCTGCTTCACGGGACGTGGCTCGGCCATCCGCTGCATCCGATGCTCACCGACGTCCCGATCGGCGCGTTCATCATCGCCACCATCCTCGATCTGGCGGGGCAGCCGGTGGGGGCGACGTGGGCGATCGGCGTCGGTCTCGTGAGCATGCTCGGGGCGGCGCTCGCAGGCTACGCCGATTACATCGATCTCGAAGGGACAAGTAAGCGCATCGGCAGCCTGCATTCGACGTCAATGCTCGTGTCGCTCGTCCTCTACGTCATCTCGCTCGGCGCACGCCTGGGCTGGTGGCCGCTCTTCACCGGTGGCGCGGAGTGGACGGCCGGCATCGGGCTGCTGTTCGTGATCGTCGGCGGTTATCTCGGTGGTGACCTCGTCTTCAATCTCGGCAGCCAGGTCGATCGCCATGCCTGGCGCGGGGGCGGGACGAAATGGCAGGCGCTCGATGTCGACAGCGTGCCCGAGGACAAGCTGACGAAAGCGAAGGCAGGCGCGCAGACCCTAGTCGTCGTGCGGCGGGGCGAGAAGATCTTCGCGCTG
The DNA here is from genome assembly GCA_030774095.1 of Chloroflexota bacterium. Taxonomy (GTDB): domain Bacteria; phylum Chloroflexota; class Limnocylindria; order P2-11E; family P2-11E; genus CF-39. The sequence goes on along the minus strand of JALYLT010000010.1, from coordinate 3,072 downwards.
CACGACACCTGTGCACATCAGGGCTGTTCGCTCTCGGAGGGCAAGCTCGTCGACGATGGAAGACGCATCGAATGCAAGTGCCACGGATCTCGCTTCGAGCTCGCGGATGGCACCGTGAACCGCGGACCGGCGGTGTTCCCGCAACCGCACTACGACGTTCGCCGCGCGGAAGGCAAGATCGAGGTCAAGCGGACCCGCTGAAGTGGCGTCGAGCGGTCGGTCGTTCGGCGATACTGTCCGCGTGGCCGAAGTCGACACGATCCACCGCGTCGCCGCGAAGGTCCTCACGCTCGCGGACCTCGAGCTCGAGACGCTCCGGGCGCTGAACGGCGAGTACCTGCGGCACCACCCGGAAGAGGTCGCGGCCTTCCTCAACGAGCGCTCACCCGAGGACACAGCGTTGCTTCTCGCGCGGGCGCCGACGCCGACCGCCGCCGCGCAGATCCTCGAGCGCCTTAATCCGCGTGTCGCGGCGGAGGTGCTCACGCTGCTCGACGACGTCCTCGTGCGTGCGATCCTCGCCGTCACGAATCCCGCGCGGGCGGCGCCGATCATCGGCGGGCTTGATCCGATCGGACGCGAGAGCCAGCTCGCGCGGCTGGACGAGCGCGTCGCGCAGCAGATCCGCGAGCTCCTCGCGTATCCCGCGGAGTCGGCGGGCGCGCTCATGGATCCGCGCATAAGCGCGTTCGGGCCGGACACGACGGTCGAAGAGGCTCTGCGGAAGATGAGGACGTTCAAGGAGAAGGAGCTCGGCTCGATCTATCTCATGGACCGGGAGGGCAAGCTCGCCGGTGCCGTACCGCTGGGCGAGATCGCGACCGCCGAGCCCAACACGCCGCTCCGCGATCTCGTCCGCGGCGAGGTGATCTCCGTCTTCGTCAACGCCTCGCGGGAAGACGTCGTAAAAGCGCTCGACGAGCGACGCGTCGCGACGCTGCCGGTCGTCGACTCCGATTCCAAGCTCGTCGGGGTCATTCGCTACCGAACGCTCGTCGCAGCCGCCGAGGCTGAGGCGACGATGGGCATCCAGACGATGGTCGGTGTTGGCAAGGAGGAGCACGCGCTGTCGCGCGTCCGCTTCGCGGTCCGCTCGCGCCTGCCGTGGCTCGAGATCAACCTCGCGACTGCCTTCGCGGCGGCGTTCGTCGTCGGGCTGTTCGAGGGGACCATCGCGCAATTCACGGCCCTTGCGGTGCTGATGCCCGTGGTGGCCGGCCAGTCCGGCAATAGCGGGATGCAGGCGCTCGCGGTCACGATGCGCGGGCTTGCGCTGCGCGAGGTCCGCGCGACGCACTGGCCACGCCTCATCTGGAAAGAAGCGGGCACGGGCATCATCAACGGCTTCGCCTGCGCGGCGGTGACCGGCATTGCCGTCTACTTCTGGAGCCACAGCGCGGGGCTCGCGTTCGTCATCGGCACCGCGATGGTCATCTCGATGAGCCTCGCGGGAATGGCCGGCGCGGCGGTGCCGCTCGTGCTGAAGGCGCTCGGGCAGGACCCGGCGCAGTCGTCGTCCATCGTGCTGACGACGATCACGGACATCAGTGGTTTCATGGCCTTCCTCGGACTCGCCACCGTCTTCTCCAGCCTGCTGACATGACCGCAGGCGCGCGCCGCCTCGCCGCGGCCGCCCTCCTCGGCGTCGTCGCTCTGTTGCTGATGTTCGCGGCGCCCGCCCTGGCGGACGACGGTTGGATCATCGATCGGTTCGCGTCAGACATCGAAGTGCAGCGCGACGGCGGGCTGCTCATCACCGACGCCATCGATGTCGATTTCCAGCTCCTCAGTGATCGACACGGGATCTACCGCGACATTCCGATCCTCTACCAATGGGATCCCGACCCAAAGATGCTGCGGACGTATCAGATCGACGTCCGCTCGGTGCGCGACGCGAACGGTCGCGCGCTGACCTATGAGACCAGCCAGATCGATGCGGATTTCCGGATCCGGATCGGCGACGCCGACCGCACGGTGTCGGGGAAGCAGACCTACCGGATCACGTACAGCGTGCGCGGGGCGCTCAACAGCTTCGCCGACCACGACGAGCTCTACTGGAACGTCAACGGCGGCGGCTGGGAAGTCCCGATGCGCGTTGTAAGCGCGACCGTCCACACCGCGTTCGACGCCTTCACGACGGCGACATGCTTCGAAGGGCCACTGGGATCGACCAGGCTGTGCCAGAGCTCGGTCTCGCCACAGCGTGCGACGTTCAACGCGACGAGCGCACTGCCCGCCGGGGATCAGCTCACGATCGTGACTGCGCTCCGCAAAGGCGCGGTCACAGTCCCCGCGCCCATGCTGCAGCGGCGCGAGCGTGGCATCGACGAGTATTTCGAGACGACGCCGTGGACTGTGGGCGGCGCGCTCCTCGCGCTGGTCGGTGGCCTCGGGCTCGTCGCGTGGCGCTGGCTCGCGGCCGGCCGCGACGAGCGCGAGCACGAGACGATCGTGGCGGAGTACGAGCCGCCGGAGAAGATCCGACCGGCCCAGGCGGGCCTGCTGATCGACGAGAGCGCTGACACCAAGGACGTGACGGCAACGATCGTGGATCTCGCGGTACGTGGCTACCTAACGATCACGGAGCTTCCGCCGACCGGGATCCTGGGGCTCGGGAAGAAGGACTGGACGCTGACGCGCACGGTGGGCAAGGCGCGTCCGGAGGCACTGCAGCCCTACGAACGCACCATATTCGACGGGCTCTTTGGCGAAGGCGCGATGGACGCCACGCAAAAGGCCGTGGTCTCGCTGATCCAGCGATTCAGCGATCGTGCCGGCGCCGCCGATGCGACGCGAGCGGAGTTCGAGACGGAGCCGACGGACGAGGTGAAGCTCTCAGCGCTGAAGCAACACTTCTACACGACCCTCGCGAAAGCACAGCGCGAGCTCTACGCCGATTCGGTCTCGCGCAAGTGGTTCCCGACCGACCCGCAGCGGGTGCGCCGGATCTACGCAGGGCTGGGCGTTGGCGCGATCATCGCTGCGGGAGTCCTCGTTTTTTGGCTCGGCTCCTCGCTCGGCGCCGGCCTCATCGGGCTCGGCGCGATCGTGCCGGCCGTCGCGCTCTTCCTC
>JALYLT010000009.1 GCA_030774095.1 Chloroflexota bacterium | reverse complement strand
TGGCGCCGAGCTCCGCGAACAGAACGGCGTCCCACCCACCGCCGCCCGCCAGGGACAGCATGCGCCTGCCCGCGAGCTCCACGCCGCGGAGCCGTCCGCGCGTCAGCTCGTCGAGGAAGCGCCGCTTGCCACGGGCGTCGCGCGGCGGCTTGCCGATGGGACGTGTGTACGGGATGCCGGCCTCCGCCAGGCGCTCCCACATCCGCCGGTTGTGCTCGCCGACCTCGTCGAATGCGGCCCGCCGCGTCAGGGCAGATCCTCGCAGCACTTGTTCAGATGCGCGGCGAGGAAGCGGCGGACGCGCGCGTCGTCGTATGTCTGCAGCTCGTCGATCCAGTTCCATGCGGTCAGCGCGATCGTGCCGGACGCGATCTTGTCGTACGGACGGATGACCAGCTTGACCTCGCCGTACTTGTCCTTCGGATACGTCGTGAGCAGCGCTTGCAGCGCCGCGAGCGATTCGGCCGGGATGTTGTTGTATGAGGCCACCACGCCGCCGTGCTCGAGGCTGTGCACCGCGCGCTCGTCCGGAACGACCTCGCTGTGAAACCCCCACGTCGTCGGCGCGGGCCAGTGCGGACCGGAGGTCGGCGGGTACGAGGAGTAGGTGATGGGCGTGCCCTCGGCGGGATGGTCGCCTTTGCCGCTCCCGGGTCCTTTGTACTGGCCGGCGCTCTCACCGACGCCGAAGGATTGGGCAACGAGCACGCCGATCACCAGAAGGATCGCGCCGCCGCCGATCGCGACCCACGGGACGCGCCGATGCCACGCGTAGTTCGTGCTCGACACGCGCACTCCGGTGCCCGCTGCGCGCGCGCCTCGTACGGCGCGCTTCTTCTTGCGCGGCATGCGGCGGCTAGTCGGCGAGCGCCGCGTCGACCGCGTCGCGGATCCGCGCCAGGCGGCGCTTGCGGTCGGCCACGAAGCGTTCGATGCCCGCGAGCAGGTGCTCCGGTGAGAGGTGCGCTTCCGCGATGACCTCATCGACCGTCCCACCGGTGCGCCAGCGGTCATCCCAATCGGAGGTGAGTGAGTACTCGGCGACGACGGGATGCTCGATCCAGTCGCGCATCACCCGCCGCGAGCGGTTGCTGATGACCATCGCATCGAGGCGGTCGGCCGCCGACGCGATCTCGTCGCGGTAGCGCTGATCCTGCAGCGCGAAGAGCTGCGGGCTGATCGCGGCGACGATCTTCACGTTGAGCCCGCGCTCGTCGAGCTGCGGCAGGATCTTCACGAGGTTCGCCGTCGTCGAGGTGCCTTGAACGAAGACGGTCCCCATCCGCGGCTGGCCGTCGCGGTAGCGGCGGATGAAGTACGCGCCGCGCGCGGCGGCGAAATGGGAGTCCATGCCCAGTGCTTTGCGGTCGGGGATATCGACGTTAGGCCGGGTGAGGTGCAACGCGACGATGGGCGCCTTCTGGCGCAGCGCGGCCCCGAGCACCACCGGCACCTCGTTGTATTCCCAGGGGTGGAGATCGGTGACCGCGCCGTCGGGGAAGAGCTGCGTCACGCCGGTCTCGAAGATACCGAAATGCGTGCGCGAATCCTCGGCGGTCTCCGGACCGGAGTGTCCTGCGATCCATAGCACCTTGCCGACGCGAAGCTCGCAGTCCTGCGCGAGCTGGCTGAAGAGACGCATCTCGCCGTACTTCAAATAGGAGAACGCGCCGTACGTCGAGCATGCGCCCCAGAACCCGTTGAATTCGTTGAATGGATCCTCGGCGAGGTTCGCCGAAGCGATCCCGCAGGCGACGCCGGAGTTGGTGAACTCGGTGATCTGCTGCGGCAGGAGCGCGCCGTGGACGTTCGTGTCGCGCTGGTACCACCCCCAGCCCTCCACGTCGCCAAATCCCTTCATGAAGCCTGCGATGTTCGTCGACTCGGCGAGGTCCGCCGACATCGCGATGAAGAGCGGACGGCCGTATTCCGTGCGCGCGAAACTGTTGACCCAGGATCCCCAGGTCGCGAGCGCGGCGCGGTTCGGCTTCTTGTCGCCGGGCTTCGCCCACATCGCTTCCGGATAGCGCTCGTAATCGAAGATGCGCTCGTCCTTGAAGATGTCCTTCGCCCTGCCGCCGAGGAAGAACGTCGGTATCTCGTCCGGCACGGTGCCCGCGATCTCTACCAGGCGATCGGAGAGGTAGTCGCTCACGTCGCGGCGCGAGCGCAGTACCGATGCGGCCACCTCGAGGTTCCGCCGCGCCTGCGCGCGTATCCCCTCCGCATCTTTCGGCGCGGGCTGGTCCAGTCCTTCGTATTCGACGCCGTACTTCTGCTGGAATTCCTTTCGCAGCTGCCAGAACAGCTCGTGGTTCATCGTGTGCGCGGTCCCGTGCGATGCGTAGTCGTACTTGAGATAGCCGCGGCCTTTGCGCGTGCGGAACCAGCCGACGCTGGGCACGCGCTCGGGATTCTCGCCACGGGCAGCGTCGAGCACGACCTTCGTGACGTCGTCCCACTCGCTGCCCTTATCGGTGCCCATGACGCGCCATCCGTACGGCTCGAACCAATCGCGCGGCGTGCCGTGCACGACGCTGGAGACTGCGTTCACGTCGATGCCGAAGTCGTTCCAGTCGAGGAGGAACACCAGGTTCGAAAGTCCGAGGCCCCAGGCCGAGTTGCGCGTTTCATGACTCGCGCCCGGTGTCAGCCCGCCCTCGCCTTCGACAGCGAATACCTTCACCTCCTCGGCGCCCGCGATCTTGAGCGCGACCGCCTGGCCCACCGTGGGTGGCATGCCATGCCCGGACGGTCCGGTGTTCCACTTGAGGAACAGCGTCTTGCCGGCCATCTCGGCGTGGCCGGGAAGGCCGCCGTGGCGGCGTAGTCCCAGCAAGTCCTCCCACGTCAGCGCGAACTTTCCGTCGAACGGGAACGCGAAGCGCTCGTCGCCCGTGCGCTCGTGCCGCACGCGCATCGCCTCGTTCAGTGTCGCAAGCGTCGCGTAGATGAGCGGCACCGTGTGCCCGGCCGACAAGATGAAGCGATCGCCGAAGCGCCGCCACGGCTGGAGCAGGTCATGGCGCATGCCGCCGGACAGCACGAGGGCGAGGAGCAGGTGGACCTTCGAGCGCGAGCCGCCGGGATGACCGCTCTGCCGGTAGTTCAGCGAAAGGTCGATGAACTCGTCGACGACGTCCTTCGTCACCTCCCACAGCGGGAAGGCCGGTGCCGAGTCGGTGAAGAGGCGCTCGACCTCGGAAGTGATGGTGCGAGCCACAGGGCTTTTTGTAGCACCATTTGCGCCGTGACCGATGCCGCGCGCCTCAATGCCGAGACCGTGCGCATCGGCAGCGAGGGCGAGACGCTCCAGGCCGATCTCTACGGCGCCCTTCCATCACGTCGCGCCGTGATCCTTGTCCATGGGCAGCAGTGGGACGCCAGTGGCTGGCGCGACGTCGCCCAGCGTTTCGTGGCGCGCGGTGTGCCGGCGCTCGCGCTCAACCTGCGCGGCTACGACGGCTCGACCGGCAAGACGAACGACTTCGCTCCACCCGCGCCGTGGTCGCCGATCGCCGACCTACGCGCGGCGAAGGCACTGCTGCGCGACCGCGGCGCCCAAGAGATCGCGCTCGTCGGCGCATCGATGGGTGGCCACGCGATCCTCGCCTCGAGCTTCGAGGCCGATGTGGAATGCATCGTCTCGGTCTCCGCGCCCGTCGTCGCCGTTCCTGACGAGCTATCGCGCCGCATCACCGGGCGAAAGCTGTTCGTGTGCGCCGACGGTGACCCGGCGGCGCCCCATGTCCTCCACTCCTTCGATGTCGTGTCCAAGCCGAAGACGCTGCTGATGTTCGGCGGCAAGGAGCACTCACGCGCGATGTTCGCGGCGCCATACGGAGCGGAGGCGGTGGAGGCCATCATCGAGTTCGTGGCGCGCGAGACCTGATGCTGGCGCGTGTGAATCCGGACGTCCCGGGCGAGCCGCTGCTGCTGAGACGGACCGGCAAGCGGCTGCGCGCGCTGCGCCGCAAGCGTGGGCTCACGATGGCGCAGCTCGGCTCGGACAAACGGGGCCGCGTCTACTTCGAGCGGCAGTACGTCTGGAAGATGGAGACGGGACGCGTCGCGCCGTCGCTCGCCGCGCTCGCGCATTTCGCGCGGCGGCTCGACGTCACGCTGTCCGAGCTTCTTCGCGGGATGTGACGTGCGCGACCGGAAGCGTCATATGGAAGGTCGTGCCCGCCCCGGTGTTGGGCTCCGCCCAGAGTCGTCCGTGATGTCGTGACACGATCTCGCGGCTGACGTAGAGCCCGAGCCCGAGACCGCCGACGTGATCGGCGCGGGGGTCGGGCGAACGGTAGAACAGACCGAAGATCTTCTCGACCTCGCCCGGCGCGATGCCGATGCCCTCGTCGCGCACCGAGACGACCGCGTTCGCGCCATTCACATGCAGCGAAATCTCGATGCGAGGGCTGTCTGGCGAGTACTTGATTGCGTTGCCGACGAGGTCCTCGAGGACCTGCTCGATCCGATCGCGGTCCGCGACGATGGGAGCCGCTCCCTCGATCTTCGTCTCGATCTCGTGGCTCTTGGTCAGAATGCGCATGCGCTCGGCGACGTCACGCACGACGTCGGTGAGCTCGATCTCGGCGAGCCGCATCTCGACGCGACCCTGCTGGAGCCGGGACACGTCGAGGAGCTCGTCAATGAGGCGCGCCAGCTTCTTCGCTTGACGGTTCGCCAACTCGAGTGTTTCGTCGGCCTTCTGTGCCTCCTCGCGCAACGGGGGCGGGACGTTGGTCTCCCCGCTCAGGCGCGACATGCGGCGCCGCGCGAGCTGCATGAAGCCGCTCACGGCGGTGAGCGGCGTGCGCAACTCGTGCGATGCCATCGAGAGGAACTGCGTCTTGAGGATGTCGAGCTGCTCCAGCTCGACCAGGCGCTGACGGATCCGGCGCCGCTCGAGCGCCCGCCCGACCGTGGCGCGCAGCTCCATGACGTCCAATGGCTTGATGAGGTAGTCGTACGCGCCGCTGCGCAGCGCGGCGACCGCCGACTCGAGCGACGCGTGGCCGGTCAACATTATCGCGACCGTGTCCGGCCAGAGCTTGTGGGTCTCACGGAGAACCTCGATGCCGTCGAGGTCGTCGAGCCGCAGGTCGGTGAGCACGACGTCGAACTCATGCTCCCGGAGCAGCTCCAGCGCCTCCTTGCCCTTCGTGACGGCGGTGACCTCGTTGCCGTCGAGCTGCAGGATGGCCTTGACCGTCGTCGCGACGCTCAGCTCGTTGTCGACGACGAGGACCTTACTGCCCGCCATTGTCTACGACGCCGCGCGTCACGCATACGCCGAGATCGGTACCCTTGTCCATCTTCGTCGTCACCGTTTCTGTAGGCACGTCACTCTAGGGTCGCGTCGTGCGCGGCGCGAGCGACGTCCCAGACGGCGCTCGTTCGGTCGCCCGCTCAGGCCGAGGCCGAGTGTTCCACGACCTCCGTGACCGCGGCGATCACGGCACGTATCGCGCCGTCCGCCGCGCGCAGCGGCTCGGCGTCGATGCGCACGGACGCGTCGCGGCCGCGCGCCGGTAGAAAGATCCGGATGCGAAGGTCGCGGATCGCCTCGCCGGCCAGAGCGGGCGCGAGTGCGTCGACCTCTTTGAACGGCTCGTCGCCGAGCAGCGTCTGCGCCGCGCGGTTCACCTTGGCGACTGCGCCGCGATGATCGAGCACGACGATCGCGCTCGGGACGAGATCGAGCAAGGCAAGCTGCTCGGCGGAGAGTTCCGCGAGGCTCTGCCGCGCGCGTACCTGGTCGGTGACGTCGACGCCAGAAATGATGAGACCAGCCTCCGCCCCTGGAAGCGGCTGGAACACCACGTCCGCGTAGCCGTCCTCCTTGCTGCTGCCGCGAAAGTGCCCGGGCATTTCGTGGATCACCTTTGGCTCTCCCGTCGCGATCACCTCATCGAGCAGTGCCAGCGTGCGCGGCGACACCAGGGGGAACACGTCGACGAGAGAACGGCCGACGATCTCGCCCACCCCAGCGGTGCGACGGTACGCGTTGTTGGCGGAGACGAAGATGTGCTCTGGCCCACGTATGACCGCCGACGCGACCGCTGACTGCTCGTAGATGTAGCTCAGCCATTCGGGTCGCAGGTCCATCGTGCCCGCGATCTTCAGCTCTGTCGCGATCTCGGCGAGCGCGGCGCGGTTGCGGACCGCAAGCCGACGTAGGAGAGCGGAAACGTGCTCCTTGACGGCCTGCTCGGAGAGGCCGATCCGGTGCGCGATCTCCTTGTTCTCGAGGCCCTGGGCGACGAGCTCCAGGACCGCCGTCTGCCTGTCGGTCAGCCGCCTGCGCTGGACCCGGCGGCCCCTGGTTTGGGAGGTTTCGGCGCGTTTCTTCAACTATACGTAAGTATGGCTTTTCGGCAGGCGGTACGCGCGCCTAGATTATTCCTCCTCGCGAAATCCGGCCGGTGGTGGTGAGCGGTGCTCGACGAATCGAAGGTGATCCTCCTCGTCGAGGACAACCCCGACGACGAGGCTCTCACCCTGCGCGCCTTCGCGAAGAACAACATGGGCAACCGCATCGTGGTCGTCCGGGACGGCGCCGAGGCGCTCGACTGGCTTCTCAAACGTGGCGGGCATGCCGACCGCAGCGAACCCGACCCGCAGGTCGTATTGCTCGACCTGAAGCTGCCGAAGGTGGATGGCCTGGAAGTACTCCGCCAGCTCCGCGACGACCCCAAGACCAAGCTCCTGCCGGTCGTGATCCTGACCTCGTCCAAGGAGGAGTCCGACCTCCTTCGCGGGTACGAGTTGCGCGCCAACAGCTATATCCGCAAGCCAGTCGACTTCGCGCGCTTCGTCGAGTCGGTCCGGGAGATCGGAATGTACTGGCTCGTCCTCAACGAGCCGCCGCCCGAGACGCGTTGAGCACGCCGCTCCGGGCGCTCATCGTCGAGGACTCGGCCGACGACGCGGAGCTTCTCGCTCGCGAGCTGCGTCGGTCCGGCTACGACGTCACGTACGAGCGCGCGTTCGATGGTGATTCTCTCGACCGCGCCCTCACGGCCGGTCCGTGGGACATCGTGTTCTCAGACCACAGCATGCCGAAGTTCGGCTCGGGCGCCGCGCTCCAGATGGTGCGCGGCCGCGACGCCGATGTTCCGTTCGTGATCGTGTCCGGAACGATGGGCGAGGACGTCGCCGTCGACGCGATGCGCGCCGGCGCGAACGATTATCTGGTGAAGGGCCGGCTCGCCCGTCTCCCCGCCGTCGTCGACCGGGAGCTCCGTCAGACGGCTGCCCGAACAGCGCGCCGCTCGCTCGATCGAGCGTTCGCGGCGCTGCGGGACGTCGCCAGCGCGATCGGCGGCCTGCCCGAGCCCAGCGCCGTGGCGGAGCTTGCCGCAAGGCACGCGCGGGAATTCGCGCAGGCCGACGGCAGCGCTGTGTATGCCTGGGACGCCGGGTCGCAGCTGCTGCGCGCGCTCTCGATCGAAGGGATCCCCGAGGGTCAGCGAGCGCACGTGCTGCGCAGTGGCGAAGGCGCTGTCGGGAGCGCGTTCGCCCGGCACGAGCTCGTGGTCGTGGACGACTACCCCCGCTGGCCGGCCGCCGCGGCCGTCTCCCGAAGCTTCGTGAAGAGCGCGATGGCCGCGCCGCTGCTCGTCGGAGACCGCGCCATCGGAGGTGTCGTCGTTTTCAGCAGCACGGCGCGCACGTTCTCAGAAGAACAGCGACAGCTACTGTCGCTGCTCGCTTCTGAGATCGCGCCGACGCTCGAGGTGGGTCGCCTCTTCAGTGAGTCCGAACGGCAGCGCGTCGAAGCCGAGGCTCTCACCGAGGCCGCGCGGATCGTGGCCGCCGGGGCGCTCGCGCACGACGGACTCGCTTCGATCCTCGCCGCGACGCAGCGGGTCGTCTCGACCTCCGCCGCCGGGCTGTTCGTACCGATCAGCGGCGATCGCATGCAGCTCGTCGCGGCGATCGGCAGCTTCCGCGACGCCAAGGGCCGCACGTTTCCCGCGACATCGTCGATCGTTGGTCGCGCGATGCGCTCGGGGGCCGTGCAGATCCGCGCCGAAGGTGAGCCGCCCGAGGAGACACAGATCGCGCTGGGCGGGCCGATCGCGCTGGCAGTGCCGATCGTGAGGAATGAGACGAGCATCGGCGTGCTCGGCCTGGCCGCTGACGAGCGGCTCACGGCGCGCGACGTCGACCTGCTTCGACGATTCGCGTCGCTCGTGGCGATGGCGCTGGAGAACATGCGCCTGCAGGCGGAGTCCGACGCGCGGGCAGGCGATCTCGAGCGGCTCGCGCACTTCGACAGCCTCACCGAGCTGCCGAACCGTGCCCTCTTCCGCGACACAGTGCGCGACGAGCTTGCGCGTGCTGGCGCGAGAGGCGATCGGCTGGCCGTGCTGTACGTCGACATCGACCACTTCAAGGATCTGAACAACTCCCTCGGCCCGCGGCTCGGCGACGCCCTGCTCCGTGCGATCGGTCCGCGGCTGCGCGAGTCCATCGGCGATGTGGTGGTGATCGCGCGTGTCACGGGTGACGAGTTCGGTGTGCTCGCCGCGGTCTCGAACGACGAGGCGGCCCTGCTGCTCGCGCGTGCGGCCCACGAGGCGTTCGTGCAGCCGCTGCGGATCGATGACCAGGTGCTGCAGACCCGTGTCAGCGTCGGGGTCGTCACCTACCCGCGCGACGGCGACGACGCCGACACGCTGATGCGGCGAGCCGAGGTCGCGGTGCAGATCGCGAAACGCAGCCACGGGTGGGCGGCCTATGCCCAGGAGCACGACGAATACGCTCCGGAGCGCCTCACGCTGATGTCGGAGCTGCGCCGTGCCATCGCGGGGGACGAATTGCTGCTCCATTACCAGCCGATCGTCCGCCTCGCGACGCGCGAGATGCGGGGCGTCGAGGCCCTGATCCGCTGGCAGCACCCGAAGCGCGGCATGGTGCCGCCGATGGAGTTCATCCCGCTGGCCGAGCGTGCCGGACTCACGAAGCCGCTCACCGTCTGGGTCCTGCGCGAGGCGTTGGAGCAGCTGCGCCGCTGGCGCGATCAGGGCCTGGATCTTTCCGTTGCCGTGAATCTGTCGATGCGCACGCTCCACGATCCCGAGCTGCCACAACTGGTGCGCGACCTTATCGAACGCGCCGGCGTTCCTCCGGCGCTCGTCGGATTCGAGATCACCGAGACCGACGTCATGGCGGACGCCGAAGGTGCGATGCGTGGGCTGCAGGCGCTGCGGGAGCTCGGCGTGAAGATCGCGATCGACGACTTCGGCACGGGGTACTCGTCGCTCGCATACCTGCATCGCCTCGCAGTGCACACCGTGAAGATCGACCGGTCGTTCGTGATGCGCATCACCACCGATGAGAACAGCGCCGCGATCGTTCGCGCGACCGCCGACCTTGGCCACGCGCTCGGCCTCGACGTCGTTGCCGAGGGTGTCGAAGACGAGCTCGCGTTGGCGCGCGTCCGGTCCCTGTCCTGCGACTTCGCGCAGGGCTATCACATCGGTCGGCCGATGCCGGGCGCGGACATGCCGGTCTGGGTCAAGGTCTGGCGCGCGGTCGTGGCGGCATGACCGCGGTCCAGCTGCTGCAGCTCCTTACGAATGTTTCGTTCCTGCTCGTGTTCGTCGCAGTCGTCGTTCGTGCCATCCGGCGGCCAAGCCGCGAGAGCATCGACATCGCGTTTTTCTTCGGCGCGCCGGCGATCGCGATCACGCAGAGCTGGATCGTGCAGACACTCGGCTTCCGTGACCCAACGCTGTCGCTCATCTCGGGTGCCCTGATCCTGGCGATGCCGCTCCTCACGCTGCGCGCGATCCAGGGATTCACCGAGCTGCCGCGGCTCGTGGTCCCCGCGGCGGCCGTCGCGTGGGCCGTGAGCGCGATCGCCATCCTGGCAACCCTTGGCTCGATCTCGGTGCCTGTGATCGCTGTGGTCCTCGCGCTTTTCGTCGGCTTCGAGGCCTACGCGGGCTTCGCGGTGCTGCGCGCGACGCGGCACGCGCATGGAGTGACCCGGCGCCGGCTCCAGCTCATCGGTGCGGGCACGCTGCTGCTCGCGCTCACGATCCTCGTCGCCGGTCTCGGCGTGGTGCTGCCGCTCGCCAGTTCCCTCACGCTTCCTCTCGCGCTGGCGTCCGGACTCGCGTACCTGCTCGGCTTCGCCCCGCCGGGAGCGCTCCGCCGCGCGTGGCAGGCCCCTGAGGTCTTCGCGTTCGTGCGCCGGACCAGTCGCCTCGTTGGCGACGCGGGGCCGGAGATGGTGCACGCGACACTCGCGCGCGAGATCGCGGCCGCGATGGGCGTAAGCGAAGCGGGGCTGGGGATCTGGCAGCCCGAGCGCGAGGTGCTGCGCTTCTGGAGGATCCAGGGCAAGCCGATCGACCGCCCGCTCGACGAGTCGCTGGCGGCGCAGTCGTTCATGGAACAGCGCGCGATGGTCACGGTCGAGGATCCCGCGAAGGGAAAAGTGCTGCCGGCGGATTACCGACACGGCGGACCGCGGTACGTTTTGGCGGCGCCTGTCACGGTCGGTAGCCGACGCCTGGGTGTTGTCGCCGTCCTCGTCACGAAACCCTCGACCTTCTTCGATGACGATCTCTCGCTCTTCCAGCTCCTCGCCGACCAGGCCGCCGTCGTGCTCGAGCATCGTCGCCTCTTCGATGAGGTCCACGCCCTCAATCGCACGCTCGAGCACAACGTGTCCGAGCTGCGCGCGCTCAACGACGAGCTGGGGGCGTTCGCCTACTCGGTCTCCCACGATCTGCGCGCGCCGCTTCGCAGCATCGACGGCTTCAGCCAGATCCTGCTCGAAGACAAAGGAGAGGCACTGGGCGACGACGGCCGGAAACATCTCGAGCGTGTGCGTGCGGCAGCGACGCGGATGGGGACGCTCATCGACGGCTTGTTGCTGCTCTCACGACTGACGCGCGATGAGATGACGGTGGCGAATGTCGACGTGACCGCGCTCGCGCATAGCGTCGTGGACGAGCTACGCGCGCGCGAGCCGCAGCGGAACGTCGAGTTCGAGAGCAACGGTGCCACTCCCGCGACGGGCGACGAGCGCCTACTGCGCATCGCGCTCACGAACCTTCTCGGCAACTCGTGGAAGTTCACGCGCGAGCGCAAGCCGGCGCACATCAGCTTCGGCGGTGAGACACGCGACGGCGAGGCGGTGTTCTTCGTCAAGGACGATGGCGTCGGATTCGACATGCGTTATGCCGACAAGCTGTTCGGCGCCTTCCAACGGCTGCACAACACGACGGAGTTCGAGGGGACCGGCATCGGCCTCGCCACCGTCCAGCGGATCGTCCACCGTCACGGTGGTCGGGTCTGGGCGGAGAGCGTCGTCGGCATGGGGACGACGTTCTACTTCACGCTGCCTCCCGCGGACGTGGCGACGGACGGGGACAGCTGGTAGCCCGCGCCGTACCATCTGCGGCGCATGAAACAGCTCGCAACTTCGCTGAACTCTCCGGTCGGACAGGTGATCCGCGACGTCGTCGAAGGCGGCATAGCCGGCGCGGTCGCGGCGGTGATCGCGCTCCAGCTGGACGTCGCGACACCACAAGCGATCGCGATGGCGCTGCTCACCGGCTTCATCTCCGCCGCGATCGCGGTAGCGCGTCGGAAGCTCGTCGGCTCGAACCTCCCGCCGCCGCCATCCGCGCCGCCGCAGTAGTAGCGGAGCCTGCGCCCTAACATCTTCACGATCGGGCCCGTATCGCTTCGCGCCCTAAAATCTTCACGATCGGGCCCGTATCGCTCGCTCACGGGCCCGTAGCTCAACGGTAGAGCAGGGGACTTTTAATGACCTGGTCCTTTTACAAGACGCGCACCGAGATTCGCGAATGAAACGGCGGGTAGCGGCTCCCAGCAGCACCGCAGCCTCGACCGAATCACCTGTTCCACGACCCATTGGACGCGTGACTCGGAGCGCGTGACCTCTTCCTTGAACGGGAGCAGGCCTCGGGAAGCGGCCCAACAATCAAGAATAAGAATAAGAATGAATGACGCGCCGGACCGACCACATCGCGCGTCTGGGAAGCGGCCAGCCCGAGGGCGACGCGCAAGGAAGCGGCCGCGAGAGTTCAGTTGGTCCGAGTACGCGGCGCGAGAACCGCGTGCTGCTCGAGTGCGAGCTGCTCGACCGCTCGCGCTTCGCCACGCGCGAGGCCGCGCGTCTCGCGATCTTCGAGTGGCTCGAGACTTGGTACAGCCCTCGGCGTCGCCACTCCGCGCTCGCGTACCTTGCGCCGCTCGAGTACGAACGGAGGTGGCAGATGACCTACGACGACCTGGGTGCGAACTGAACACGAAAGCGGGTCAACTCCAGACAGTTGCAAGCGGTAGTGACATCAGGCTCTCCCTACTCGCGCGTTGGGTCTCGGTAGTTCATGGCAAGGACTGTTTTAGCGGCAGCGGCAACACGCGGCGCGGCATGGCGCAGACCTTGCGGAACTCGGCCTGAGATGCAATGTACTTTCGGGACGGGACGCTACGCATGGACCGGTCGCGCTAAGTCGGTGATTGGTTGACAGAGGCCGCGTTGCCGCAGCCCCTGCCGATCACGCGTTAGCCACACATCGCCGAAGATCCGCAAATCGTCACCGTTGCGAACGCGATGCCAAACAAAGTGTGCTCCGTGACTTGGGCCCTAAAGCCGTCCGTCCGAGCGGCTGCTGTCGTCGATGTTATGCAAGCGGGGTCAGGGACAACCGACTGCACGCGAAGGCGGAACGTATAAAGCCGCTGCAACGGGTTATCGACACACGTCGCGGCGAAGCGGATAGCTTCCTGCGCGACGACCCGTTCGGCATCTGGACGATCGACGACGCCGTCGCTCATCGCAAGCTTCGGTATTGCGACGCCGAGCGCCCCGACGAGCAGCAGCGCGGTAATGGCCAGACCGGCGCGACTAATGTGCGACACTCCGTACACACCTCACCAGGCGTAGTAGCGCGTCGTGCCGCGGATGAGCGTCTGTCCCGAAAGAATCAAGTGCGTCTGGAACGACTTGTAGCACCATGGATTCCACCCGGGGCAGAAAAACGGAGCCACTTCCTGTCCGTACAGATTCATGTTGCTGATCGTGTCACTTCCTGCGGTGAAGCTCCAGCTGCCGAGGTAATTGACATTAGGCTGCACGTAGTTGCGTAGCTGATATGAGCCGAACGAGAAGACGGGGTTGTTGGGATCGTCCTCGAGCGCGCCCGCGGTCGGGCAATCGTCGTAGGCATTGGGCAGGGTTGAATAGCTCGTGCACGCGCTGAAGTACGTCACTTCGGCCTGGAAGTCGTGCTCGTATCCGCCCTCGTTCGTGATCCATGGACCTGGACTGCTCCCCCAATTGACGAGCGAGTCGGAGTACGAGTAGCCGTCGTAGTAGAGATCGCCGGTCGCCGGGTAGTAGTACGCGCTCGCCATCGTCGAAGCCGTGAGCACCGCGACCAGCGCTGCGATGACAGTGAGCTTCTTCACTTTGCCACGATCCTTCCCGAAGCGCGCAGGATTGCGACGATTTGCGGGTAGAGAGCCGAGCCCGGGATGGACGTGATGGCGGGATCCGACCACGTCGCCGGCAGGCTGGCCGGCCTCGTCGATTCCTCCCGTGATGAGTCGCCACTGCTCACGATCCGCGCGTTGGTAGCCTGCGCCGCTGCGGCGACGCGATCAGCGGCAGCACCCGTCACCTCGACGGCATATACGATCGCGTCCCCCCGTCGCATGGCGTCGCGTGCCGCCTGGAGCTGCGCCCTGATGTCGAGCAGCGACCGCGCCTGCGTCTGCAGCGCGTCGCTGGAGGCGAGTTCGGCCCGGGTGTGCGCCGCGACGAAGCGCTCGAGGCGAAAGAGGTTGCTCTCCAGCCCTTTGCTGTAGGAGTCGATGAGCGCGTTGCGCGTCTCCGCCATTAGGGTATCGGGGGCACGATCAACGTAGGTGCGATGCGTGCTGGTGATACCGAAAGACCATGTGAAGACCGCGGACGCGCGGACGTCTTGGCGGCTGAGCGCGTCGGCTACTGACGCGTCGCTTTGAACGCGATCATCGAAGACAAGGATGGTCCGCGGTGCAGCCCCAGGTACGGCTGCGGCATTCGACTTGGACGAAGATGCGAGGGCGCCGCACGCGACGGCGACCGCGAGGATTGGCATCGCAACGTGGCGAGCGAGCCTGACACGACGACTTATCACGCGTTACCTCTCTTCTCAGCGAGTTTCGATTTTGCCGGTACCTCCGATTTGCCGGTACCTTCTAAGGCGTCGACGTTGAGTCCTAAAACTTGCAACGACCATCCGCTACGGTGACTTCAGAGCTGGACCGTTCACGTTATGACCGTCTTCATCTCCTTCGACCTTTCGCTGTTGTGGACTTTGTCCCCGTTGGTCGAAGGTGGGAGCGCTGCCGCCAGCCCGACTGTGTAGCCGCGCTAACCTTTAGACAAGGTGTCTTTACTGCCAGTAGTCGTTCGGCTAGCCACACAGCCATCATTCGGGACCGACGGCGCAGCCAGCGCGTGAAGAAAGAGAAACCGCTGACAGCCAAGCAGCGTCGGGTGATCTACTTATTGCTTGATGGCTGTGTCAGCAAGCAGATAGCTACGCTCATGGGCATTTCCGAAGCGGGAGTGAAAAAACACTTGGAGACGCTCCGCCGACATTACAGCGTCACTACCCGCGCGGCGCTCATCCGCAGCGCGATTGAGTCGGGCGACATACGACTGAGCCTGCGCCGACGGCTGGGTCGACCGCAACGAGGTCAAGAGTCCACGTGAGCAATCGGACGAGAGCGCTGATGCCTTTTGCTCTCACCGCGAGCACGGTCTTGATCACGTCGGCCAGGCGCGGAGAGACCGGGCTGAGGCGTCAACGAGGGCGACGACACCGCCCTGGGGAGGGCTTCGTCTAAGAACGCGAAGGTTCTGGCTCCGTCACATCATTCCTGTGAAGTGCGTCATGGTCGGCCCCTGGGAATCACCGGTAGACCGCGACTGTGGGTTCACTCAATCTGTTGGTCCTGCTGTTGGGGCGCGGTTGGTCTCGGCCAACAAGGCGATCCACGATTTCGCCTGGATCCTGCGCAAGGGGACGTGCCCAGCCTGACCTGAGTTTCTTCTCATTTGAGATGTCCTTCGTCCTCTCTTCCGAGAAGAACCGTTGATCACCGCGGGCCGCCGCGAGACCGATGTCGTTCGGCTCCTCGCGCTCCACCGTTTCCTCACCCGGCCTCAGCTCGAGGAGCTCCTCTTCGCTCAGTCGGCGCTGACCGCCACGCTCCCGGCAGGTCGTGACCTGGCGGATCCTGGGACGCCTCCAGCGCCACGCGCTCGTTGCCGCCACGCCGCGCCAGATGGGCGGAGCCGTCGCCGGATCGACGCTGCCTGGGTACTTCCTCACGACCTCTGGTCTGCGCCTGGCGGCGACCTTCTACCCCGACCTACCGGCGCGCCGGCCGCCGCGGCGCGCGCCCTTCCTCTTCGCCCACAGCGTCATGGCCACCGACGTCGAGCTTGCCTTCCGCCGCACCGTGCGCCGGTGTCCCGCGCACGAGCTGGAACTCTGGGAGTGCGACTGGCAAATCGCGATGCGCCTGGGCAGCAAGGCGGTCATACCCGATGCGCGCTTGGTGTATCGGTTCGGCACGTCGCGCCTCCATGCGTTCGTCGAGGTCGACCTCCGGACCGAGGGGACCCGCTTCTTCGGACGCAAGGTCGAGCGATACGTACGCCTATACCGCGACGGCGCGTGGACAGCGTTCCTGCGAGTGTGGCCGGTGGTGCTCACGATCACGCCTACCGACGCGCGCGCTGCGTCGCTACGTGACGCGACGACGGCCGCCCTGGACTGATCCTTCAAGGACCGACGCGACAGGTGGTGAGGGATCGAAAACCTCGATCCCCCTCTCGATCCCGTTACCGCCTCGCTAACGGAGCTAGATCGCCTCGATTTGCTTGATCATCCATTCCTTGCGCGATCCGCAGCCGCACTTTTCGGGCGAGGGAAGGGCCCTGAGCACTCTGAGAACAAGAGGTCTGATAGCCCGGCGAAACGAGAGCCGCATCATGAATCTCCAACGCTAATTTAGGCAGGGATACGAGCATTGGTCGCCGCAGAGTCCCCACGCCTCCGTCTCCTTGCAGGCGCAATCGCAGCCGGCAGCGACGCAACCGTACTGGTAGTACCACCTGCGCCGGCACTCGCCCGAACACCCGGACTCGAGGCACGTAGGTCCGAAGGCTCGACACTTCTCGGAGCACTGCGTCGGAATGCAGTGTCCGGGAGAGCACTGGGGCAAAACGACCCCCGCCATCGTCAGCGCCCGAGTCCCCCATCAGCCATCCTGTCGCGACGAAGACACTCGAACTAACGGCTGCTGTAACCGTTCTCACGAGCAGAAGTCGACGTTTCATTTCTCTTACCTCACGAGGGCCCACTCGACGGCCAACAGTTCGTCGTCACGGATCGTGTCCAGCAGCGCCTTCGGAACTACGACGCCGGAAACCCTGTTCGCACCGCCACCCGCCACCCGCGTCGTCTCATCAGGCGACGGCATGCGGAGCGAACCATCGGGGGCCAAGCTCGTCCGGCGCCAATCGGCCATCGGAAACGGATGGTTGCCGGGGGGTATGACCTCACCGGGTTGAAAGACACGCGCCACAAAAGAGAGCCGGCCTCGCGCGAGACTACGGTCGGGGCGTGTCCACGATGCACCTGGAATCGGCGGGGTCGCGAATAGCACCTTCATTCGAGCGCTCTCCAATTCAACGCAATGTCCAGAAGTGCGATCAAACCCGAGTCCGTCAATTTGCTGACCATTCTCCGAGAATCCAGCCGAAAGTCGTCAACACACATGCACTGGCCCCCATTGCGATGAGACGCAACGGTCCAGGTGCGCTGCGTTCCGCGCGCACGCGGTCCGGCGCGAGAAGGCTATCGGTCTCCCCCCAGAGGCCAAGCGCAATCAGGGTCATCTCCATCCCGTTGTAGACGTTATGCAGATCTATGCGATCAAGCGGAATTACTCCAAAAGCACCCCCCAGACCTAGAAGTCCTGGCCCATTTGACAACCCGGTCCTCATGAATCCGTCGAAGATGTATATGTGCTCGAGACCGTGAAACATGCAGAGCAAGGCCAGCGGATAGACCCAAATGTTGCGTGGATAGACCGCGACCAGAAGGAGCGACACGATCGCGATGACTCCGTTGAACAGCAGATGCGAAAGTTCGGTGTCGAACTGCGGCCCGAGCAGCGGCCTCCCTTGAAGGGCAACGCTGATGTGTTCAACGAGGTGGCCTAGCTGCGCCAAGAAGATCCAAGCGAACAGCCAACGACCTTGCAACGGGCCACTTCTGAAGGTCGATATCGCGCGCCGATAAGGATTGCTGGTCCCAGGCTCGACTGACTTAAGCACTGCGCACGCCTTGTATCAGCGGCCATGACGCGATGTCAAGTCACAACTAAGTAACGACGCCACAGCGTCAACTCAAATCGCTGATCAAAGGGTGTGTGAGGCGTTGCGTGGACGCGGGCGCGGGAGACGGCCTCAGCGCGTTCGGCGCGCTCACGAAGCTCGGACCACCCGGACGCGTGCTCTTCAGCGACATTTCTCAGGATCGTCTCGACCACGCTCAGGCATGGCTGCATCCGCTGGCACCGATGATCGTTGCGATTTCGTCCAAGCCTCCGTCGACGGCCTCAGTCCGGTACGAAGCCAATCAGTCGGCGTAGCAACAACCAGGTCCGTGCTTATCCACGCCGGCGACGAACGCCGTTCGTTTTCCGGTTCTACAGCGTCCTGAGACCGTATCTAGCTGTTCGAGCCAATCAATCGCTTCAGTCACGCAGCCATGTTCGGCGGAACGTTCTTTGGAGTTTCGGTTGAGCCGGTGGGGATATCGGGCGTCGAACGTGGCCTGAAACGCTCCCAACGGGGGAACGCCGACGCATTCTGCGGCCGTTCCGTTCGCAGAACAGGAAATGACCCAGATCTCGAAGGAATGATTCGTGGCCGCACAGGACCATACCTGTGCCTCCAGGTGCCCCACGCCGGACTGGCGGCGGCACGATACGAGAGCGAGGCTCTACTCCGGCTGGTCCGTTTCCGCAGGCTCAACAGCGCGCAGCTCGAGGCGGCATTGGACGGTCAGGTCACACGGCCAATGTGACGTAGTTCATGGGCGCCGCGCTCGGTCGGCGCCTACTACGGCTGGCGATGGAACAGCACCCGGGTCATGCCATCCCCGCACCCAGCACCGTCGTCGAGCCCTTGCTGACGACTGGGAAGGAACACCTCAGGGACCGCGGAGACCTGTTCCATCGGTTGTTCTTTAGCCGTTTCGGCGAAGAACACTGATCAGCTCGAATTGCTCGGTAATTCCGCGAAGCTCAATCTGACTTCTTTCTCTCGAATGAACCTGTCATTCGCTCGTCAGAACGAGGTCATCGCGCACCTCGCTGGCTTCCGCTTCCTGACCCAATCGCAGATCGACGAGTTCCTCTTCGCCGGGTCCTCGCTCACGGCGCTGTCGAGACAGGTCATCGTCCGGCGGATCCTCGTACGCCTTAGGACGCAGGGACTCGTCCAGGCGACCCCGCGGGTGGTGGCGCCCGCCGGCGGCACGGCTCGCCTCGCGTACTTCCTCACCGCCGCCGGCTACAACCGCGCCCGCGAGCAGAACTCCGCCCTGCGGGCGGGCCGTCCGGGGATCCGCAGCAGCACGCTCATGGAGCACGGGCTGGCCTGCCCCGACGTGGCGCTCGCGTTCCGGCGCCTGGCGCGCTCGCGTCCCGGCCACGAGGTCCTCGACTGGGAATGCGACTGGCAGGCGGCGGAGCGCCTGGGCTCGACGGTCGTGGTCCCTCACGCGCACATGTCCTATGCCACCGCAAATGACACGCTCGAGGTCTTCATCGAGGTCGATCGCGCGACGGAGGGCTCAAAGGTCTTCAGACGCAAGGTCCGGCGCTACCTCGACCTCTACTGGTCCCGGGACTGGCGCCGGCACCTCAAGCAGTGGCCCATTGTCTTCACCGTCACGACGACCGCGACGCGGGCGAGGCTGCTGAAGCGCGTCACTGAGACCGTCCTCGACGCCCAATACGAGGGTGCGCGGATCTACCGCCTAACCAGGTTCCGCTTCGCCACGCTCGACGACGTCACCTCGCCCGCAGGACCGTTCGCGCAGATATGGCAACGCGCCGGAGAGAGCGGGCTGCACGCGATCGTCGAGCGGGCTCCGGTGGCGTCGACTCCGTGAAGCGACGGGTCGCGTCCGACGCGTTCTGCTGCCGTTCCGTTCGCGGAATAGGAAGTGACCCAAATCTCGAAGGAAGTGACTCGAAGAGGCACAGGACGATCCCCGTTCCCCATCCGTACCCACGCCGGGATCGCGCCGGCGACCGGGAGCCTCTGCGCCGTTCCGCCGGTCGCCGCCTTATAGGGGCCGCCGCGAAGCGCAAATGATCACCAGCCCGCCGCTCCTCCTCCTAAACTCTGCGTCGCTGGGAGCCGCCCCGCAGAAAGAGACTCGGGATGGCACGCACCTTTCCAATTCCAGAGGCAACCATGGCCCGTAGCCTCTCGTCGCCGTTCGGGGAGGTCATCGAGTCGTTCGTTCTCAGTCGTCACGACCTCCGCGAGTGGACGCGCCGCTCGTACGGGAAGTCGCTGCGTCGACTGGATTGCGCGACGCTCGCGGACTTCACAGAAGAGATGCTCGATCAGCACATCGCAGCGAAGCTCAAGGCCAAGCGACTGACGACCGCCCATCACGACGGTGTCGCAGCCAAGCAGCTTGGCAAGTGGCTCGTCGCGCACCACATTGTTGAACGCGATCCTGTCGAGACCGTTCACGTTCCCAAGCAGCCCAAGAAGGGCCGACCTCCCTTCAAGGACGAGGAGGTCGCCCTCATCCTCGGTGCGGCTCGCGACTCAGCTCAGAGCGAGCGTGACGAACTCGTCGTCGTTATGTCGATCGCGTGCGCCCTCCGACTCGGCGAGCTCCATCGCCTCGCGTGGCCAGACGACATTGACCTCACTGAGCGAGTTCTATACGTGCGGGAGGCAAAGACCGACGCGGGCGTCCGCACGGTCGTGCTCGATCCCCGTGTGATCACGCTCATCGACGTATACGTCAAAGACTGGCGGCCCAGTCAGCAGCCGGGTCCGCTGTTCCTCACCAATCACGGCGACCCGTTCTCATACGACGGCTTCTCGCAGATCTTCCGCCGCGTTCGCAAGCGCCTGCCGAAGTCAGTCGACTACAAGAGCCACCGCGGTCGCAACACTGGAATCGTCAACTGGTGGCGCACGGGAGTTCACCCATGGGATGCGCAACAAATGGCGGGCCACAAGACCGCTCAGCAGACCCGCGAGTACGCCAGGTATCTCCGCACGCCCGCCGAGCTCCGCCGCTCACCCGCAGCGACGACGTTCTCCACGATCTACCGCCGTAAGTCCGCGTAGGGTGACAAAACGAGCCCGTCGAATCACCCGGTCTGAAACGCTCACTCGCTGTGCGATTGATGAGAAAATGGCCGGAAACACACGGGCCCGTAGCTCAACGGTAGAGCAGGGGACTTTTAATCCCTTGGTTCCGGGTTCGAATCCCGGCGGGCTCACATGACACTCGCCCGCGTCCACGTTCTCGTTCCGT
>JALYLT010000008.1 GCA_030774095.1 Chloroflexota bacterium | reverse complement strand
TGTTCTTCTCGAGCGTTGACGGTCGCGCATGGTACGTGGCACACGCCGTCGCGATGCCCTTCCTCTCGGCCGCGTTCCTCTTCGCGGCGCGCGGCGAGCGGGCGTGGCTGGTCGGTGCCTGCATCGGCCTCGCGGCACTCGCGCGCCTCCCCGTCGCAGCCGCCGCACCCGCGCTCGCGCTGCTGCTGGCACGCCGCGCCGGTACGCCGTACCTCCAAGCGCTTGTGGGCGTCGTGCTCGGCGGCATTCCCTTCGCGCTCGTCTACTTCGGTTACGACCTGCTGCGATGGGGTTCTCTCTTCGACGCCGGCTACGTGCAGCTCACGGAGGGTGACGTCTTCTTCACGCGCGGCCTGTTTTCGCCGTTCTACCTGCCGCGCCACTTCTACGCGATCTTCCTCGAGCCACCCGACTTCATCGACGGGACGCCGTTCTTCCTGCGACCGCGGTTCATCGGCATGGCGCTGTTCTTGACGACGCCCGCGTTCCTGTGGCTGTTCGGAGGACTGCGCGCGCTTCGGCGTGACATCGGCATCGCCGCGGTAGCGCTCGCCGCGCTCCTCGCGCTCGTGCCGGACATCTTCCACGGGACGGTCGGGTTCCAGCAGTTCGGCTATCGCTTCTCGATCGACGCGCAGCCGTTCCTCATCGCGCTCGCGCTCGTCGGTGATGCGCGCGTCGGTACGACCTGGCGCTCGCGCCCGTCCTGGCTCTTCGTCGCGGTCGTCATCCTGTCGGTCGCGATCAACCTGTATGTGACGATCGCGATCACGCGCTTCGACTACTGGCAGTGACGCGCCGATTCATCGCAGGGGGAGAACCCCCTGCAACCCTCCGATTCATCGCAGGGGGAGAACCCCCTGCAACCCCCCTGCAGGCCGACCGCCGCGCGCACCTCGCGATCGCCGGCCTGATCGCCTTCGGCGTCGCGCTGCGGCTGCTGACGCTGCGGTCGCCCGGTTTCGTCACCGACGTCGGCACCTTCCAGGCCTGGGCCGAGCACATGGTCCAGGTCGGCCCGGGCGCGTTCTACTCACCCGACTACTTCAGCGACTACCCGCCGGCGTATCTCTACGCCCTCTGGTTCCTCGGCGCGGTCTTCGACGGCGAGTTCCTTCGCCTGGCGGTGAAGGCCGCGAGCATCCCGGCCGACGTCGCCATCGCGATCGGAGCGGCCATCCTGGCGTGGCGCCACGCGGGACGTGGCAGCGCGATCTTGGCCGCGGGCATGTGGTCGCTGTCGCCCGGCGCGATCTTCGCCGGTCCCTACTGGGGCCAGATCGACTCCGTCGGATCTCTCCCCCTTTTCGCCGCACTGGTCGCGGCTGGGCGCGGCCGCTGGGCGACGGCCGGGACGCTCGCGGCCGTCTCCGCGATGATCAAGCCGCAGTTCGGTATCGGCGCCATCGTGCTCGGCGCGGCCGTCCTCATCGAGCTGATCCGCTTCCGCCGCTGGGACCCACTCGCGCGCGCCGGCATCGCGGGGGTCGTGACCGCACTCGTGCTGGGCGCGCCGTTCCGGGCTGGTCCCAAGCAGCTGTTCGACCTCGTAGCGATGGCGGCCGAGACCTATAAGTACACGTCGCTCTACGCGTTCAACGTGTGGTCGATCGTCGGTGACTTCTGGAAGCCTGACGACGCCTACTTCATTGCTGGCGTGGTCCTGCTCGTCGCAGGCCTGCTCGTTGCGTGCGTGCCGCTGTGGCAGCGCCGCGACACCGCGGCGTTCCTCGCGGCAGGCGCGATCGCCGCCTGCGCCTTCTACTTCCTTCCGACCCGCGCGCACGAGCGGTACCTGTTCCCAGCGTTCGTGCTCCTGCTTCCACTCGCGGCCATGCGCGCGCGCCTCCTGTGGCCGTATGTGTCCCTCTCGCTCCTCTTCGCGCTCTCGCTCTACTTCGCGTTCACGCGCTACGACGGGATCCGTTTTGGAGGACCAGCGGTCGACCTCAAGACGCCTGCCTGGCTCGAGGCCACGGTGTTCACACGGAACGGCCAGATCCTCATCGCGCTCGTCATGCTCGGCCTCGCCGCGCTGATCTCGTGGCGGCTCATGCGTGGCGAGGCGCGCCTTGAACCGTCGCTCGACGTTCCTTTGCCCGCGACCGCGGCACCGGTCGAGCCGCGCGCGGGGTGGCGTCTGCCGGCGGCGCTCGGTCCGGGACGTGCTCCCACGCGCCGCGACGTGTCGATCGCGCTGCTCGTCGCACTCGCGGTGCTGCTCACGCGCGGCTACCGCCTCGATCACCCGCGCGACATGTACTTCGACGAGGTCTACCACGCGCGCACCGCGTTCGAGCTCCTCGCGCAGCGCGATCCGTACGAATGGACGCACCCGCATCTCGCCAAAGAGATCATGGCGCTCGGCATCCTCGCGTTCGGAGACGACCGCGTCGTCGGCCGTGAGCCGCTGCATCCGAATGTCATCGCCTTCACGGTCGGTCCGGACGGCACGCGCGCGTACGCCACATCTGATGGCCTCATCAGCCTCAGCGCGCGCGACGGCGCGGCGCCCCGCGACCTCGTGAAGGGCGCCCTCGGCGTTCGCGCCATCGTGCTCGAGCGCGACCGCGTCTTCTGGGTCACGAACACGGAGCTCTTCCAGCATCCGGTGACAGAGTCACCGAGCAACTCCGCCATTCCGCGCGCGACGCTGCCCCTGAGCGGACCGGTCACGGCGTTCTTCAAGTCGAGCGGCCGCGTCGTCGTCGTGAGCGCGTCGGGTACCGCGATCTACACCGCCGTCGACGCGCCGCCGATCGTCTCGCGGCTTGGCGGCGTGGCCGCGACGTCGAACACCGACGGGACGGAGCTCTACGTCCTTGACGCGCGTGGCGACGTGCACGTCGTCGATCCGGCGACGGGGTCGGAGACGCGGCAGCTTCCCGGCGGCGGACCGGGCAGCGCGATCGCGTATGCGCAAGGGCCGAACCGGCTTTTCGTGGCCCGCGCCGATGCGCCATCCCTCGATGTGTACGAGCTGCCCAACGGTCAGCGCGACTCCATCACGCTGGGCAACGCGCGCACCGGCACGTTCTCGTCCGGTGCCACCGCACTCGTGCTCGTGCCGCGGACGCAGTTCCTCTACGCGCTCGCCGAGGGCCGCGTCGTGGTCGTCGAGGTCCACGGCGCGTCGCCGTTCGCGGCCATACCGGTGTCCGGATCGCTTCTTGGCATCGACAACGACGACGACAAGCTCCTCGTCGCCGGCGCGGATAGCGCTCAGCGCATCGAGACCGGTCGTCACGCCCTTGCCTGGCGCCTCCCCGGTGTCGTGCTCGGCGCGATCCTCGCCTTCTTCCTTGTGCTGCTCGCGCGCCGCCTCTTTGCGTCGCCGGTCATCCCCTGGCTAGCCGGCGCCGCGGTGCTGCTGGACGGATCGATGTTCGCGCAGGCGCGCATCGGCATGAACGACATCTACGTGGCGACGTTCATCGTCGCGGCCTGGTACTTCATCGTCGCGGCTCACACGCCGCGGCGCTCCGCAGCGCTCGACGTCGTGATCGCGGGCGTGCTGCTCGGACTCGCTCTCGCATCGAAGTGGGCCGCCGCGTACGCGCTGGGTGGCGTCTTCGTCCTGGCAGTCGGCGTGACCGCGTTCGCGTACGAACGCGGGCGACCGGGGAGCGGCGGACCGCTCGATCTCCTCGCCGGTCGCGGACGCAACGCCGCGCTGCTCTTCGCCTCCTTCGCCGTGATCCCGCTCGCCGTCTATCTCGGCAGCTACATCCGGTGGTTCGGCGGGCCGACGGCGCCGTACGGCTGGAACCTGTGGGAGCTCACGCAGCAGATGTACTGGTACCACAGCTCTCTCACCGCTCCGCACTGCGCGGGATCACCGTGGTGGAGCTGGCCGCTCGATCTGAAGCCGGTGTACTGGTACTTCGGCGCGAGCACCGGCGGTGCCAACGGCTACATCTACGACGCGGGCAACATCGTGCTGTACTGGGCGGCGCTTCCGGCAGCCGCTCTGGTCATCGCGCTCGCGATGCGCACGCGCTCGTGGTCGCTCGCGGTGCTATCGCTCGCGATGCTCGCGCAGTACGTCGCGTGGATCCCCATCTCGCGCGTGCTGTTCTTCTACCACTTCTTCACCGTGCTGCCGTTCTACCTGCTGTGCCTGGCCGCGACGTTGGCGGTGATCTGGGAGCGGCGGCGCCGGGCCGTGCTGATCTTCCTGGGCGTGGCCGCGGCGGCGTTCGTCATCTTCTATCCGTACGTGTCGGGACTCCCGGTCCCGGGCGAGCTCGGCAGCATCTACGAGATCCTTCCGACCTGGCACTACGACCCGGCCTTCTATCCCACGGACTCGTGCCCAACGCCCGTGAGCGCCAGTCCGCTGGCGCAAGCGACGGTCGTCGGAGCCTGGCTCATCGAAGGCGCGGTCCTCGTCGGCGCAGTGGCGGTGGCGATCGGCGCGCCGGCCGCACGGCGGCTCCTCGACCGCATCGGAATCTAGTCATCGCAGGGGGAGAACCCCCTGCAACCCCCCTTTGGGCTTGCGCTCGGTGACGGCGGGGGAGAACCCCCTGCAACCCCCCTTTGGGCTTGCGCTCGGTGACGGCGGGGGAGAACCCCCTGCAACCCCCTAGTGGGTAGCGGTGGGGGTCGGCTCTGCCGTGGGCGATGCGGTATTTGACGGCGACGGTGATGCCGACGCGGTCGGCGTCGCCGTTACGGACGGACTCGGCCGCGCCGAGGTGGCGGGTGGGACGGAGCTCGCGGCGAAGAGGACGGCGAGCGCCCCGCCGACCGTGACGAGGATGAGCAGCGCGAACACCGCGAACGCGGCGGCGCGTCCTGTGGCACTCGCCATCGTCGCGGGGCGCCCGAGCTTGTGCAGGACCACCGTGATGTTGTCCTGGCCGCCGCGCGCGTTCGCGAGATCGACAAGCGCGTTCGCGGCGACGCGCACGTCCGTACCGCCCGCCGCCTTCGCGATCTCCTCGGGCGTGACGTGGCGCGTAAGTCCGTCGCTGCACAGCAGCAACCGATCGTCATCGCGAAGAGTCTCGACGAAGAGGTCTGGCTGGACACCGCGCGGATCGCCTGCGAAGCGCGTGATCGCGTGCTCCATATCGCCCGAGTGGTCCTGCGTGAGCTGCCGACACACGCCGTCGCGGATCAGGTATGCGCGGCTGTCGCCGAGATTGCCGATGATCGCCTGATCCGCGCGCAGCGCCGCCGCAACGATCGTGGTCGCGGCGTCGTGGTGTCCCGATGCCGCTGCGGCCTTCAGCACCGCGGCGTTCGCATCGCGCATCGCCTCCGCGAGCGCGTCGCTCGTCGCGCGATCCGGGGGTGCTGCGAAGAAGCGAATGCTCAGCTCGACGAGCGCGGCGTCCGCGGCGATCTCGCCGCCGCTCGATCCGCCGACGCCGTCCGCGACCGCGAGCAGCGTGATGCCGCGCTCTTCGCGCACGAGGTAGCGGTCCTCGTTCCCGTCCCGAACCCGGCCCGTATCGGTCCGCACCCCGGTCGCCACGCGTGTCAGTCCTTCTGCTTCACGCCGCAGGTGCCGCCCGGTTTGCCTGGCGGCGGGCCCACGAGGAACAGCCGAGCGGTCGCGCCCGGTTGCACCGCAGTACCGGCCGCCGGCTCTTGGCGCGCGACGCTGCAGGCCGTTCCGCGCGCCGCCGGATCGACCTGCCACGGCACGGGGGAGCGGAATCCCGCGGCGATGAGCAGCTGGCCCGCCTCGTCCACGTCTTTGCCGACGACGTTCGGCGTGACGCGAGCGGCCGGCGACGCAGGGCCACCGGTCGCGAGCGGCGTGTCGACCGCGCGCCCCTGGAATGAGGCGAAGATCGCGAGCGTCGCGACCAGGACCGCGACGATCGCGAGGAGCGCGAGGGTCGTGTCGACGTGGAACTCGCGCCGACCGCCTGTCGGCAGCGGCCGCGTCACCGGTGGCAAGACTCCCGTCGCATCGTCCCGCTGGGAGGCGGCCAAGAGGTCGCGTGCGAACGATCCGGCGCTCGCGTAGCGACCCTGCGGGTCGCGCGCTAGCGCCTTCGAGACGACGCGGTCGATGTCCTCACTGATGCCGACGCGCGCGGAGCGTAGAGAGGGCGCCCGTCCATCCAGCCGAACGCGCAGCAGGTCCTCCGTGTCCATCTCCGCGTTCGGTGGACGCCCGGCGAGAAGCTCGTAGGCGACGAGGCCGAGGCTGTAGACATCGCTTCGTTCGGTCGCTGCACGGCCTTCGATCCGTTCGGGCGCGATGTATCTGGCCGTGCCGATGAGCTCGTGCTCGCGCGGCCCGCGCGCCGCTCGCGCGATGCCGAAGTCGGCGAGCTTCGCGGTGCCCTGCTGGTCCACGATGACGTTCGCCGGTTTTACGTCGCAGTGGATCACGCCCGCTTCATGTGCGGCGTCGAGCGCCGCCGCGATCTGGGCGACGATGCGCGCGGCCTCGTGCGGCCGAAGCGGTCCCCGGTCGGCGATGACGTCGCGCAGCGTTCGTCCGCGCACGAGCTCCATGACCATGAAGGCATCCGCGCCATCGCGTCCCTCGTCGAAGACCGTCACGACGTTGGGATGCAGTACCGATGCCGCGCGCCGTGCTTCATCCGCAAAGCGCTCGCGAAATGCCTCGTCCGCGCTCGGGCCGAGGATCTTGATCGCGACGTCGCGATCGAGCCGCTCGTCGCGGGCCTGCCACACCTCGCCGGCGCCGCCTTCGTCGATGCGCATGATCAGGCGATAGCGGTCGGCGAGGAGCCGGCCCTCGTTCGCGTCACCGCGCTTCGCGGTGGTATCCGGCGATGGCATGCCGGTCATGGCCGCAAGGCTCAGGCCAGCGCCATCAAGGCAGCGAGCGCGGCTTCGTAGACGTGGTCGTTCCCCGCGATCGCCAACTCCTCACCAAGTAACTCACGGATTCCGAGCGCGGGGAGCGGAACGACACGCTCGGCGCGCACGATCCCGCCGATCACCGCAGTCGCCGTCGCGTGCCGCTGGTCAGGCGCGCGTTTGATCACGAACTCCGCGGTGTCGCGGCCGAGCGCGGCCTGGATCCGGACCCCCGAGACATCGCCGGTATCGAGGCCGCGCTCGAAACGCGGTCGCAACCGCACCATGACTGTCGCGCCATCTGCGCGGCCCATACGGAACAGCAGACCACCGGCCTCCGATGGCGCGAGTGCCTCGATCGGACGCCACCCGAGACGCGACGCGAGCCATCCGAGCAGGAGCAGCGCTTGGGACGGATGGATATCGCGGCCATCCATGTCCACGGCAAAGCCGGCGCGTATCCCGGTGACCCCGTCGAGGAATGGTCGCCACGCGGGCACGTCGAAGAACTGCGCGATGAGCTCGCGCCAGTGCGTGAGCCGGGCCCAGTTGAGGTCGGTGATGCCCACGTGGAAGCGCACCAGGCGCGCGACCTCCGGCAACGTGCGGTCCGCCCGCGCGAAGTCGGCCGAATCGACGATGAGCCGGTCGGCGAGCGTCACGAGATCGTCGAGACGCCGCGCGTCGCTTGGCGGCGTCCCGGTCCACCACAGGAACACCGGCAGGTCGGGAACGAGCAGAGGGATCACGACGCTCGCGACGCGCTCGTCGAAATCACCGCTCACCCGCGCGAGGATCTGCTCATACAAGATCGGCTGCGCGCCATCGGACTGCGGAACGTGAACGTGAAGCTGGACCGACGCCACGACGCCTTCGCGGTCCCGATCCCCCAGCAGGATGATCGCCCGCGAGGGATGCCGCAGCGCAAGATCCGCCACCGTTCGCGCGGCACGGCGCGCGTGATTTTCGCGCTCGGCATACACGACGAGGTTGAGGACCGACGCACGGGCGAGCGTGTGGCCGCGCTCCTTGGCGTGCGCGACCGCCGCGCGGCGCAAACGAGACAGCTCGCGGTCGAGAGCAGCGATGCTCGTCGCCTGCCCGCCCCAGACCGTCTCGTCGATCACGGCCGCCGCCAGCTGCGGCCATCGCGCGCGATGAGCGCATCGGCCTGCTCGGGACCCCACGTGCCGGCGGCGTAGCTCGCGAGCGCCTGACGGCCCTCATGCCAGCCGGCGAGGATCGGGTCGACGAAGGCCCACTGCTGTTCTACCTCGTCGCGGCGCGTGAAGAGCGTCGCGTCGCCGCGGAGCGCATCGAGGATGAGGGTCTCGTACGAATCGGGCGCGTCGACCATGAACGACTCGCCGTAGCCGAAATCCATGTTCACCGAGCGGATACGAAGACCCTGGATGGGAACCTTTGCGCCGAACGTGAGCGAGATGCCTTCGTCGGGCTGTATTCGGATCACAAGCTCGTTGGCGTCGAGTCCCTCGGAGGCTTCGCGGGTGAAGATTCGATGCGGCGCGACGCGGAAACGGATCGCGATCTCGGTGGAGCGCTTCGGCAGCCGTTTTCCCGTCCGGATGTAGAACGGCGTGTCCTCCCAGCGCCAGTTGTCGATGAAGCATTTCAGCGCGACGAAGGTCTCGGTCTGCGAGTCGGGCGCGACGCCATGCTCCTCGCGGTAGCCGACCACGCGTTCGCCGTCGATGAAACCTGGACCGTACTGGCCACGGACCGTGAGCGCTCCCACGTCTTCCGGCGAGATCTGCCGCAGTGCGCGCAGGACCTTCACCTTCTCGTCGCGTACAGAGCGGTCATCGAAGGCCGCGGGCGGCTCCATCCCGACCAGTGCGAGGAGCTGCAGCAGGTGGTTCTGCACGATGTCGCGCATAGCACCCACGCTGTCGTAATAACCCGCGCGCTCCTCGATCCCGAGCGACTCCGCAGCGGTGATCTGGACGTGGTCGACATACTGGCGCGTCCAGATCGGCTCGAAGATGCTGTTCGCGAAGCGCAGCACGAGGATGTTCTGCACCGTCTCCTTGCCCAGGTAGTGATCGATGCGGAAGACCTCGTCTTCGCGGAACACCTCCTGGACGACGCCCGTGAGCTGCATCGCGCTCTGCAGGTCGTGGCCGTACGGCTTCTCCACCACGACGCGTGACCATCCGCTCTCGCCCCGCAGGCGGTGCGTGCCGATCGCCCGGATGATCGGCTCGTACGCCGCTGGTGGTGTCGCGAGATAGAAGAGGCGATTGCCGTTCGCGCCGATCTCCCGATCGGTGCGGGCGAGCACCTCTCGCAGCTCGTCGTAGCTACGGTCGTCGGGCGTCGGCACGTAGTCGATGGATCGCGCGAACGTCGCCCAGACCTCTTCGTTGATCGGCCGGGTGCGGCTGAATTCCGCGACCGCCTCGTGCAGCTCCGCGCGGAAGGCATCGGCGGTCATCTGGCGGCGGGCGGATCCGATGACGGCGAAGCTCGCCGGCAACAAATGCTGCAGCGCGAGGTTGTACAGCGCCGGCATGAGCTTGCGCGCCGTGAGATCACCGGACGCACCGAATATCACTAGGCACGCCGGCTCGGGCGTGCGAGCAAGTCGCAGGCCCTCGCGCAGTGGATTCGCGATCGTGACCGTCACGTTCGCTTAGCCCGCGCGAGGCCGCGGGGTGCGGCGTGACTCAACGTCGCGGCCCACCTCTCGCTCGCTGCTGGCTACGCCGGCCCGCTGTTCACCTAGCGCGAGCTGTTCGGGCCGGCTGGGCGCAGACGCTCGCTCGAGGAGGGCCGCGACGTCCTCGCCACGCCTCACGCCGCGACCTCGCGCAGGCTGTCTCACTTTTTGACTGCATGACCCCCGAACTGATTGCGCAAAGCCGCTGCGACCTTCATCGCGTACGAGTCATCTTGTCGTGAGGTAAATCGGGCGAACAAGGAATGCGCAAGCACCGTTGCCGGCACGTCATGCGCGATCGCTTCCTGGATCGTCCAGCGCCCTTCGCCCGAGTCGGCGACCCAGCCTTTGATGTTGGCGAGGTCCGGGCCTTCCTGCTCGAATGCGCGTTCGGCGAGCTCGAGGAGCCAGGAGCGCACGACGCTGCCCTGCATCCACACGCTCGCGACGCGCTTCATGTCGATGTTGAAGTCGCTCGCGTGGATGAGCTCGAAACCCTCGCCGTAGGCCTGCATCATCCCGTACTCGATGCCGTTGTGGACCATCTTGATGAAGTGGCCCGCGCCGCTCTTTCCAAAGTGCGCCCAACCGTTCGGTGGCGCGAGCGTGTCGAGCGCCGGCTTCACGCGTTCGACCGCGCGCGCCTCACCGCCGACCATCATGCAGTAGCCGACCTCGAGGCCCCAGATGCCACCGGAGACGCCGACGTCCAGGTAATCGAGGCCGAGACCGCTGTACTTCTCGGCGCGGCGCATCGAGTCGCGGAAATACGAGTTGCCCCCGTCGACCAGGATGTCGCCCTTGGTCGCGTATCTCGCGAATTCGTCGAGCGTGTGATCGGTGACGTCGCCCGAAGGCACCATCGACCAGAGGACGCGTGGCGGTCTCAGCTGTTTCGTCATCTCCTCGATCGAGTAGGCGCCGGCTGCGCCTTCGGCTTTGGCCTCGTCGACCGGGCCCGGGCTGCGGTTTCCCGCGACGACGCGGTGCCCGCCGCGGACCAGCCGCGTGACCATGTTGCCGCCCATCCGGCCCAGGCCGTAGAGCCCGATCTCCATGCCGTCACCCCCGTGGTGCGACCGAGGATATTCGGTCCGGCGGGTCCTCCTGCGGTACCGTGTGGTCGTGGCGACCGTGAGCGAGGCGGCGACTCGCCTCGATCTGTACCGTTCGCTGGCTCGTCAGCTGCGCGCCGACAGCATCCGATGTTCGACGGCCGCCGGATCTGGCCACCCGACATCGTCGCTGTCCGCGGCCGATCTCATGGCGGTGTTGCTCGCCGGCCATCTTCAGTACGAGTTCGAGCGACCGGAATCACTCGCGAACGATCACCTCATCTTTTCCAAAGGCCATGCGTCGCCGCTCGTGTACGCGATGTTCCGTGCGGCCGGCGCGATCGACGACGCGGAGCTTCTTACGTTCCGGAAGTTCGGCTCGCGCCTCGAGGGTCATCCCACGCCGATCCTTCCGTGGGTCGACGTCGCGACCGGGTCGCTGGGACAGGGCCTGCCCATCGGCGTCGGCGTCGCGCTCGCGGGCAAGCGCCTCCTGAAAGCGCCCTTCCATGTCTGGGTCCTTGTCGGCGACAGCGAATCGGCCGAGGGGTCGATCTGGGAGGCGTTCGACCTCGCCGGACACGAAGGCCTCGAGAATGTGACGGCGATCCTCGACATCAATCGCCTCGGCCAGCGGGGTCCGACCGAGCTCGAGTGGGACACCGACGCGTATGCCGCGCGCGTCCGAGCGTTCGGCTGGGACGCGATCGTCGTCGATGGCCATGATCTGGCGCAGGTCGACGACGCGCTCGGTCGCGCGCGCACCGCCTCGCGTCCGACCGCGATAGTGGCTCGCACGGTGAAGGGCAAGGGCGTTTCGTTCCTCGAAGACAAACCCGGCTGGCACGGCAAGGCCCTCGACGCGGAGCAGGCGAAACAGGCGCTGGCGGAGATCGGCGACGAGCCGTCGCGGGTGTTCGAGGTGCCAAGCCCACCCGCCTGGCGGCCCGCGCCGCTGCCGGCGGCGAAAGCGCCGGACCTGAAGCGCTACACCGACGCCGTCGCGACGCGCAAGGCATACGGCGAGGCGCTCGCGGCGCTCGGCGCGGCGCGCGCTGACGTCGTCGTCCTGGACGCCGAGGTGAGCAACTCGACCCACGCCGAAGATTTCAAGAAGACCGCAGCGGATCGGTTCTTCGAGATGTATATCGCCGAGCAGCGCATGGTCGCCGTCGCGGTGGGAATGCAGGTCGTCGGCTTCGTGCCCTTCGCGTCGACGTTCGCGGCGTTCCTCACGCGCGCGTACGACTTCATCCGCATGGCCGCGATCTCGCGCGCGGATATCCGTCTGTCCGGTTCGCACGCCGGCGTCTCGATCGGCGAGGACGGTCCGTCGCAGATGGCGCTCGAGGATCTCGCGATGATGCGCGCGGTGCACGGCAGCACCGTGCTGTATCCCTGCGACGGGAATCAGACCGCGAAGCTCGTGGCGGCGATGGCCGACCTGCGGGGCATCTCGTACATCCGAACGACGCGCGAGAAGACCGCCGTCCTCTACCCACCCGAGGATGAGTTCCCGATCGGCGGCAGCCGCGTCGTGCGCGGCGGTGACGCGGACGACCGTGTCACGGTCGTCGCAGCTGGTATCACCGTGCACGAGGGCCTGAAGGCCGCCGACGAGCTGGCCAAGGCCGGCGTCAAGATCCGGCTCATCGACGCGTACTCCGTGAAACCGCTCGACGCGCAGGGCATCGCGAAGTCAGTGCGAGAGACCGGCGGAAGACTCGTCATCGTCGAGGACCACTGGCCCGAAGGCGGTCTGGGCGACGCGGTCGTCTCGAGCCTCGTCTCGCTCGGGGTCAAGGACATCGCCTTACGTCACCTCGCGGTGCGGGACATG
This sequence comes from Chloroflexota bacterium, assembly GCA_030774095.1. Classification (GTDB taxonomy): domain Bacteria; phylum Chloroflexota; class Limnocylindria; order P2-11E; family P2-11E; genus CF-39. The sequence goes on along the minus strand of JALYLT010000008.1, from coordinate 8,408 downwards.
CCGACGTCGGGCAAGCCTGCGGAGCTCCTGGAGGCGGCCGGGATCGCGGCACGTGACATCGCCGCGGCGGTGCGCGCTCTGCTCGCCTGATCGTGGCTCGCAAGCTGACGCTGACAGCGCTGTCGCTGGTGGCGGTCGCCGCGATCTGCCTCGTCGACATCCTCACCGGACCCGACATCGGCTTCTCGCTCTTCTATCTGATCCCCGTCGTCGTGACGGCGTGGTTCGTCGGCCGTGGACCGGGTGTGATCCTCGCGGTCGCGGCCGCTCTCGCGTGGCTCTTCGCCGACACGACGAACCGCGGGACCGTGTCGCTCGCGGCCTCCCTCTGGAACGCCTTCACGCGCTTTGTGATCTTCATCGCCATCGCGCTTTTGCTCGATCGGCAGCGCACCAACACCGCGCGCCTCGCAGCGGTCGATCGCCAGCGCGATGACTTCCTCCGCGTCCTCGACCACGAGCTGCCGCGGCCGGTCGAGGCGATCGCCGCTCTGGCGAAGAGGCTGGACCGCAGCACGGCGGCCCAATCCGAGGATCACAACACGGTGCAGGAGCTGCAGCGGCGCGCGCAGGAGTTGCAGTTCCTCGCGCGCGATTTCGTGTCGCTCGGGAGACTGCAGAGCGAACGGCTGCTGCTCACCCGGAAACGGTCCGACCTAACTGAGATCGTCCGCGAGGCGGTACGTGCGATCGGGGACAAGCAGCGCGTGATCATCACGCTCGGGGCGGAGTCGCCCAGCGTCGATGCCGACGTGGATCGCCTGCGGCAGGCGATCGAGAGCGTGATCCGCAGCGCCCTGCAGCACTCGACCGAGTACGTGAACGTCGCCGTCCGGGTCGACGCGCATTCCGCCTGGGTCGACGTCAGCGATCGTTCTCGCGTGCCGCTCCGCGTTGACGACCGTGCGCTGTTCGACGATCCCGGCCGCGCTGACGACCCGCGCGCCGTCGCGGTGGCCGACCGCTTTCTCGGCCTCGAGCTCGCGCGCCTCCTGATGGAGGCGAACGGCGGATCGCTCGACATCGAGAGTCCCTCGACACTCGGCTCGCTCGTCCGACTCCGCCTTCCGCGCGCCACACGCCCGCCGATCACCCGCCCGGCGACGGCCTAGCCGCGCGCATACTCGCGCCGTGCTGCGCGAGCCGCTCGCGATCCCGTTGCGCGAGGCGCGTTCACCGCTTGTGCTCGCGCTGGACATCGGCACGTCGGGGCTGCGCGTCTTCCTCTTCGATGTGCGCGGACGTCCGATCGCTCCGTTCATCGCGCACGCCGACCGACCGGTGCGCACCTCCGCCGACGGCGAGGCCACCGTGGACGCGGACGAGCGTGTGCGCGCGGCGTGCGGCGCGATCGACACCGTCCTGGCGGGCGCGGGCCGCCGCGCCAGTGAGATCGCGGCGGTGGCCACATCGACGTTCTGGCACAGCCTCGTCGGCGTCGACGCGGGCGGCCGACCGACCACACGCGTGATCACCTGGGCCGACACGCGTGCACGCGGTGCGGCGGCGGCACTGCGTCGCGAAGTCGATCCGATGGCGACGCACGCGCGCACCGGATGCGTTCTCCACGCCTCGTACCTTCCCGCGAAGCTCCGGTGGCTTCGCGAGCTCGATGCGGATGCGTATGCGCGCACGAAGTGGTGGATGTCGCTCGGCGAGTATCTGTATCTGCGGATCCTCGGCGCGCGACGAGCGGGTCACGGAATGGCGTCGGCCACCGGACTCTACGAACAGCGCGCGCGCAGCTGGGATCGGCCGCTGCTGTCGCATCTGGTCGTCGGCGAGGAGACGCTCTCGCCGATCGACGACGCGCCCCTCACCGGCATGCTCCCAGCGTTCGCGCGCCGCTGGCCCGCGCTGGCGAACGCGAAGTGGGTCCCCGCGATCGGCGACGGCGCGTGCTCCAACGTGGGAGCGGGAGCGATCGGACGCGACACCGCGTCGCTCTTCCTCGGGACATCCGGAGCGATGCGGGTGGTGTACGCGACCGACGATCCGCCGACGATCACAGGCGGATGGACCTACCACCTCGACGCGTCACGAGTCGTCGCGGGCGGGGCGCTATCCAACGGCGGCAACGTGCTCCGCTGGATCGCCGATGTCTTCCCCGGTGTCGACCTCCCGCGCGTGCTCCGCGGCGCGCCCGCGGACGGACCGCTCGTCGCGCTCCCGCTCCTCGCCGGCGACCGCAGCCCGACGTGGAATGACGCGGCGCGTGCCGCGGTGGCCGGTATCGGACTCGGCACGACCGCCGACGACGTCGCGCGCGCGATGGTCGAGGGCCTCGCCTATCGCGTCATGCGGCTCTGGGACGTCACGAGCCGCGCCATGCCGGGCATCGATCGAATCATCGCGACCGGCGGAACGCTCCTCGCGCTGCCCTGGCTGTTGCAGCTCTTCGCCGATGCGATCGACCGTCCGCTGCTCATGAGCGGCACCGGCGAAGGGTCGGCGCGCGGGGCCGCGGTCGCCGCCCTCGAGCGGATCGGCGCGGTGCCCGATATCACCGCCGTGCGCTCGCCGATCGGACGCACGTTCCAGCCGCGACCGGCCGTACATGCGCGCCTTCGCGCCGGGATGGAGCGCCAGCGGCAGCTGGAAGAAGCACTGGCCCCACTGATGTCATGATTGACCGTGCGTAGCTCTGAAGGGGAGAACATCGTGGAGATCCTGATCCTGCTCGTCGTTATCGCGGTCATCGTCGTATTCGTCATCAGCCTCTACAACCGTCTGGTCACGCTGCGTCAGCGCGTGCGCGAGGCGTGGTCGGACATCGATGTGCAGCTGAAGCGACGCCACGATCTCATCCCCAACCTGGTGGAGACGGTCAAGGGGTACGCGGCGCACGAGAAGGGCGTCTTCGAGAACGTGACGAAGGCGCGCGCCGCCGCCGTCGCCGCCGGCCAGACCGGAACGCCGCAGGAGCGCGCCGTCGCCGAGAACCAGCTCACCGCAGCGCTGCGTACGGTGTTCGCGGTCGCCGAGAACTACCCGCAGCTCCAGGCGGTGCAGGAGTTCAAGGACCTGTCCGAGAACCTCACCGCGACCGAGGACAAGATCGCGTTCGCGCGGCGCTTCTACAACGGGAACGTCCGCGACTACAACACCGCGCTGCAGACCGTGCCAACGAACATCCTCGCGGGCATGTTCGGCTTCACCCCGGAGCAGTACTTCGAGCTTGCCGACGCGACCGAGCGTGAAGTGCCGAAGGTGTCGTTCAGCTAGCCCGAGTGGCAGCTCCGCCCTCCCGGCTCAACATCTACGACGCCGTCGCCGCGAACCGCTGGCGCACCGCGGCGCTCATCACGGTGTTCACGGGCCTCCTCGTCGCCCTCGGGTACGTCGTCGGTGAGGTGTTCGCGCCGGGCGGGGGTGTCGCGATGGTGCCCGCCGCGCTCGGCCTATCAGGCGTCTCCGCAACGGCGTCGTACTTCGCAGGCGACAAGCTCGTCCTCTCCCAGAGCCAAGCGCGCGAGCTCGCGCCAGGGGAGGAGACGCAGCTGCGGAACATCGTCGACACCCTTTCGATCGGACTTGGCATCCCTCCGCCGCGTATCTATCTCATCGATGACACCGCGCCGAACGCCTTCGCCACGGGCCGCGACCCGAAACACGCGTCCATCGCCGTGACGCGCGGGCTGATCGACAAGCTCGACCGCACCGAGCTCGAAGGGGTCATCGCGCACGAGCTCTCGCACGTCGGCAATCACGACATACGCGTGATGCTTCTCGTGACCGTGCTCGTCGGAACGATCGCGCTTCTGTCGGACTGGATGCTGCGCTCCTTCGCGTGGGGTGGTGGCGGGCGCCGCGGTCGGGATCGCGGCGGCGGCGGCGGGATCATCCTGATCGCAGCGATCGCACTCGCGATCCTCACGCCGATCGTCGCGATGCTGATCCAGCTCGCCGTCTCCAGGCAGCGCGAATATCTCGCCGACGCGTCGGGCGCGCTGCTGACGCGATATCCGCCGGGTCTCGCGAGCGCGCTGCGCAAGATCGCTGCGGACAAGGAGGCGCTCGAGGTCGCGAACAAGGCGACCGCGTCGCTGTACTTCGCGAATCCGCTGAAGGACGCTCCGCGCGCGATGGACGGACTCTTCGACACGCACCCGCCGATCGCCGAGCGCATCCGCCGCCTCGAGGCGATGTGATGGCGACGCCGCCTGGCGATGGCGACCGGGCGACGCCAGGCGAATTCATCGGCCCTCGCGCTCCCGACGGACCGCACGCTCCTGACGGACCGCGCGCAAGCCCCAGCTCGTTGCCACTCAGTTATGCCGGGATCATCGCCGTCCTGCTCGTCGTCGCAGCCGTTGGCGGAGGCCTCGCGATCGGCACCATCGCTCGACCAAGCCCGACGCCGCGTCCGACGCCAACGCCGACGACTCCAACGCCAACACCACAGCCGACGACCGACCCGGCCGTCTTCCGGCAGACGCTGTCGAGCGGCTGCGCGACGGAGCAGGGGCTCTGGGTCGTCTCGGACGGTGGCGGCCTCGTCCGCTATGACGGAAAGGACTGGACACAGGTCGACGGCACGCTTCGAACGCTCACGCAAACGTCGTGCGACGCCGGGACGTTGTACGCCGTCGGTCCGGTCGGCGCGGTGCTGATCCTTGACGACCGCGCGCGGCAGATCCAATCATTCGACGTGACACTCGAGGATCTGCGGGGCGTCGCCGCGATGCCCGAGGGTGCGATGGTCGTGGGTACGCACGGAACGGTGCTGCTGCTGTCCGGCGGGACCTGGCAGCCGTACGCGAGCGGCCTCGAAGAGGACCTGAACTCGATGGTCGTCTTCGGGCTGCAGTCGGCGTGGGTCGTGGGCTCGCAGGGCATCAGCTATCGCCTTGAAGCGGCTGGGTGGCGTCCCGTGCCGACCGGGGTCACCGTCGCACTGCGAGCGGTGGGTGGAACAGGCCCGCAGCAGGCCTGGGCGGTAGGCGATGCCGGGACATTCCTCGTGTTCGACGGAAGTTGGAAGCCGGTGGAGACCGGTGTCACAACGAACCTTCGCGCGATCGCACGGCTTGGTGGCGCTCTTTGGATCGTCGGCGACGCGGGGACCGTTCTCATCCTGGATGCCGCTGGCGGAGATCACACGCAGCCGCGTACCGTGGCACCGGCGCAGTTCGACTTACGGACGACGTGCGATCTTCGCGACGTGTTCGTCGTTGGTCCAGATGTCTGGATCATCGGTGGGCGCGGTGGGGTGTCGGGGGTCTGGCGCATCCGCGAAGGCAAAGTCGCGGAACGCTGGGGCGAATGCTGATCACTTGTGAGACCGCTCGCACACCCGCTCTCTCGAAACGGGCCCGCTCCAGTCCTCCTCTAAGTCGTTCCCTGTCCCGCGGGCTCGACTCTCCTTCGCGGGTGTGCTCGCGTCTCCGCACCGTCGTTCTGCCACGCTCCTCACTCCGCGTCTCTCCGTAGACTTCGCGGATGCCCCAGCCTCCTCTCGAAGGCATCCGTGTTCTCGAAGTCGGCAATTACATGGCTGGTCCGTTCTGTGGCATGCAGCTCGCCGATCTCGGCGCCGACGTCGTCAAGATCGAAGATCCGCGAGGCGGGGACCTGTCGCGGCGGCTCGAGCCGATCGTCGACGGTGAGAGCGGCAACTTCGTGCGGCTCAACCGCGGCAAGCGGAGCGTCGCACTCGATCTCAAGCAGGAGGCCGGCGCCGACATCTTGCGGCGCCTCGCGGAGCGTGCCGACGTCATCGTCGAGAACCTGAGGCCGGGTACGATGCGCGACCTGGGTCTCGAGCCACAGGGGCTTCTGGACGCGAACCCTCGCCTCATCTACGCGGCGGTGACCGGATGGGGTCTCGATGGGCCGTACGCCGACCGTCCGGCGCTCGACATCATCGTCCAGGCGATGAGCGGACTCATGAGCGTTACCGGCGAGGAGGGGGGCACACCCGTGAAGGTCGGCGTGTCGATCTCCGACCTTGCGGCCGGCCTGTACGCGACGATCGGCATCCTCGCCGCGCTCAGCGTCCGCCAGCGCGACGGCCGCGGGCAGCTCGTCGACATCTCGATGTACGAATCATCGGTGTCCCTCGCGGTCTGGGAGGCGGGCCAGTTCTTCACGACCGGCGAGATCCCACACGCCGCCGGTTCGGCCCACAAGCTCGTCGGTCCGTACCAGGCCGTACGCGCCGCTGACGCGCACTTCGTGCTCGGCGCGACGACCGTCCCGACGTGGCGTGCGTTCTGCGCAGCCGTCGGTCTGGAACACCTCGAGCACGACCAACGCTTCGCGGACGGGACCCTGCGCCGGAAGAACAAGTCGGAGCTCATCCCGCTCGTCGAAGAGGTCACCGCGACGCGTCCGGCGGCGCATTGGCTCGCGTTGCTGCGGAAGGCGGGAGTCCCGTGCGGCGAGATCCAGGACTACGGGCAGGTCTTCGCCGACCCGCATCTGCGTGAACGCGGCTTCTTCGTCGATCTGCCGCACGCCCGGCTTGGCACCGTCCGCGCGCTGGGCACGCCGCTTCGGCTGCGCTCGTCGCCCGCGCGCATCGAGCGGGCCGGCCCGCTGCTGGGCGAGCACTCGGCCGAGGTGTTGCGCGAGATCGGGCATTCCGAGGAGGAGGTGCGCGCATTCGTCGCGCGCGGCACCGTGGCGGCCGCATGAACGAGGTACTCGTCGAGCGCCGCGGCGACGTCGTGTGGCTCACGTTCAACCGGCCTGAGGCGCGCAATGCGATGACCTTCGCGATGTACGAGCGCATGGCGGAGGTCGCTCGAGAGGTGGACTCCGATCGTGGTGTGCGCGCACTCGTCCTGACCGGCGCGGGCGGCGCGTTCGTCTCGGGCACCGACATCTCGCAGTTCAGCGGATTCGCACACGAGAGCGACGCCCTCGAGTACGAATCGCGCATGGACGCGTGGATGACCGCGCTCGAGCGCGTGCGCGTTCCGACGATCGCCGCCCTTCGCGGTCCCGTCGTCGGTGGCGGCGCCGCGATCGCTGCGGCGTGCGATCTGCGCGTCGCCGCGCCGTCGGCGCGCTTCGGTGTGCCCGTCGCGCGCACGCTCGGAAACTGCTTCTCCATGGCGAATCTCGTGCGCCTGTCGTCGCTCGTCGGCGTCGCGCGCGTGAAAGAGATCGTCTTCACCGCGCGTCTTCTGGATGCGGACGAGGCGCTCCGCATCGGCCTGTACCACGAGGTCACGAAGGACGAGGACGCTCTGGTGCCGCGGGTCGAAGAGCTCGCCCGGACGATCGCATCACACGCGCCGCTGACGCTTCAGGCCACGAAAGAAGCGCTGCGACGCATCCGCGACCGCATGCTTCCGGAGGAGAGCGCCGACCTCATCCTGCTCTGCTACATGAGCCGCGATTTCCGCGAGGGCGTGCAGGCGTTCATGGAGAAGCGCAAACCGGTGTGGAAAGGCGAGTGACGTACTTCCACGAGGAGCAGCAATTCCGCCAGTGGTGGATCTGGACGCTCCTGCTGGTCGCGGCGCTGCCGGTGCTCGTCGTCGTCGCGATCCGCGGGCCGGTGCTCTCGGTCTTGATCGTTCCGCTGATCCTGCTGGCGGTCGGCGTGCTTCTCGCATTCGCCCGCCTCGTCGTCGACGTGGACCGCGAGGCGATCACGGTCGCCTTCCACTTCCTCTGGCCGAAGCGACGGATCCCGATCTCGGAGGTGCGGAAGGCGGAGGCGACGAAGTACAGCCCGATCCTCGACTACGGCGGTTATGGCGTGCGGCTCGGCTTCCGCGGGTGGGCATTCAACGTAAGCGGAGACGAGGGCGTGCTGGTGGAGACGAACGACGGCTCGCGTCTCATGATCGGCTCAAGGCGTCCGAAAGAGCTCGAGGCCGCCATCGCGCGGGCCAAGAACGATCCACAACGCGCCTAGGGGCGGCGTTCACCGCGGTTTCCAGGCCCGGGCGGCACTCGGTGCCGCATCAACGCCTCGGAGTCGGTTTCGTTGCGGGTTACTTTTTGGGGCTTGACGTGGGCGAGCGCCCGAAATTGAATGCCATCCTATGAATAACTCTTCGTGGCCCAAAGCCTTCGCGTTCATCGGTCTGACCGTCATGGGACTCGCGCTCGCGTACTACTCGACGTCGATCGCGACCGCCGGCGTCGCCGGCCTGAAGATCGGCAGCGACCGGAACGGTGACGTGCTCTCTGTCGGGAGCGCGGCGCTCATCGTCGGCATCGCCATGGCCGCGGTGTTCGCCTATCTCGCCGTGACGCAGATCCGCGGCATCAGCCGCAAGGCCTAGCAGAGAGGCGCAGCCCGGATCGCGCGTGCCCGCAGCCAAATGCGCGGGTCACGCCTCGCGCTGCCAGATCGCGAGGTCGTGCGCGAAGGTCACACGCCATGGATCGAGCTCCTGGAGACGCGCCACCCACGGCGCGTACTCGGGATGAGGTGATCCGGCGCG
>JALYLT010000007.1 GCA_030774095.1 Chloroflexota bacterium | reverse complement strand
GGCTGTTGGTCCAGGGGAAGTCCTTTCGCGTCAACGACACCACGTACTTCGGCTTGGCCTCCAACTTTACCGCCCACTCGCGCATCGCCGGCGGCGCCTCCTCGTCGCCGCGGGCGACCGCCGGCCAGTAGCTCTCCATCATCTCGTAGGTGATGCGGCCCCACAGCATCGCCCCGCCCTCGTCCATGAGGCGGGTGAAGAAGGCGTGTGTCTCGTCGTCGGCGATTCCCTCCTGGTGGTCGACGCAGCCGTCCAGGGTGACGTTGATGCTGAAGGTCAAGAGTCCCATGCGGCGAATCTAAGGCACACAATCGCTCGCGAATGTCTTGGCGAGCCTGGGCGACGTTGTCAGCCCAGCTGACTCCAGGTCTCGATAGGCGCGCTGAGGAATCTTTCGATCGCCGACTTCTCGGCGCCGGATTGCATCACGCACTTCGTGAAGCCCGAGTCGACAGGGCCGACCCCACTAATGTTTTCTTCACGCAGCACGCGGCGGACGAGCTCGCCGTTATTGCGCCCAATCACCATTGTCGGAACACGTCGGCCCGGCTTAAGTTCGTTCAGAAAGTATGTCTCTTGTGCCCGCCAGCCGACGACAAGCAGCGCATCGAACTTCTGTACCTGCTGACGAAACGCAGCGACGTGCTGCTCAGGGCAAACGAACGTCGCCTTGCTGATCAGTGGCAGAGCGATCGCTGGCGCTATCGCGACCTGCTGGCCCGAGCCTGGTTCGACGCTGGTGTGCGATGCCCTGTTGCCTTGGGGGTTGTCATCCCAGATGCGGAAGTCCGTCGAGGATAGCTTGATTGATTGAGCGCTCCGCACCACCTTCTTGATCGACGGATACATGTCCCCGCCAATCCCGTCGATGATGACCTGGGCCCAGTTCGCGGAACCATGGAGCTTGAAGAACTGCCATTCGCCACGCTCGTCAAGGTAGTCGGTCATGCTTCTGAAATCGCGACCCAGCACGAGGGAAGCCGCGCGCTCGAGAAGCGTGTCGTAGTTGAAGCTGACGACGCTGCAGGAACGTTCCGGCCCCGCGCGGCGCCACCGATTGAGAAGCCGGAGCAGCACGGCTGTGGTTGTGCCATGCGCAGCGCTGCTCGCGACTTCCTGGCTGCACACCCACGTGACGTGCCGGAGGTAATACCGGACAGCCATCAATTCGACTAGGGCATCGGGATAGATCGACTCAGCGTCGCGCTGTATCTCATCCAGCTTTCGTTCGATTCCGATCCCTCCCTCCTGACTCGCGATCTTGAGATCGTCTAGCAGCGCACCCATCTCCTCGTAGTTGAAAGCCGCCTCCATAAACTCCGGTTGTGTAAACAGACCTGCGGCTAGCGGCAGGTTCCATCTCGGGGGCGCGTGACCGTTGTCGTGTGATGCCCCGGCGCCGAGCACGACAAGCAGACTCCTGTAAGGGCTGTCACTGAGCTCGTAGCGCGTCTCTGTTTGTGTCATCGGGATATTGGGCTGTGAGTGTGTAGCCGTGCGTCAACCTGCGGCAAGGCAAGAGGTGGCAGTCTCGCGCCGCGATGCTCCCGGCAGATGTCATGGTTTAGGTAGAGCAATGATCTCCTACGGCCGCGGTCGATTGGTGCCATGGTCCTTGGGGGATCGTGTTTGGTCGCCAAGCAAGTGAACGGCGTGCGCCCGTGCTGACCCGCTAGCGCCTTCGAACCTATGTGTGTGGAGTGACATGATCGCCGGATGGTGATCCCGCGGACGTGGGAGCCGGCCCTCTACGCTCCGCTCTTCAGCATCTTGTTCCTATACATGAGCAGCGCCATAGTCGGGTACGTGCGTGGTGGCGAGGTACTGCCTCGACGATTGCGCCGGTTCATGGGTTGGACGCCGAAGGACGACCAGGCAAGCTCAAGGTGGCGTTTCGTTGGTCTCGTGTTCTTCACTGGTTTCTTGGCCGCGCAGGAGTGGCTGTTGTTGGGCATAACCCTGCGCGAGCAACTCGACATTGGGAACGCGTTCGGAGTGCTGTTCTTGGCAGGACATGTCGCGTTCGCAGTTGGATGGACTGCCTACCTCGCCTACCTCTGGTCGCGGAAAGTCGCTTAGACCCGACGACACCGGAACGCGTCTTCGGTCGCGCTATCTGACGGTAGGCTTCGCGAATGCTTCGCCAGTTCCTCGTCGGCACGACGTTCGTAGCGATTGGTCTTGGCATTGCCGGCGGAATCGCCTTCGGCCTGCGTAGTCGCATGTTCCAGGTCATGCCTTTGCCGGTGCGCGTGGTTTTTCGGGCGGCGGGGCTGCTCATGGCCGGGGTGGTGCTGCCGATCATTCTCCTGTTCGCGGTCATCGCGTACACGGGCGCGCCGCTAGGGGATCCGTGTCCGCCCATGTGCCCTCAGCCGTGAACCAATCGGCTTCCAACCGAACCAAACGTTGACCGCCCTCGGTTCACGAGCAATTCCGAAAGACCGTTGTGGCTTAACCTGACGGACCACGTCCTTTCAGTTCAGATGCCGCCGGGGCCGGGGCACGTGGTGTAGGACGCACCATGGTCTCCGAGCTTTGATACTGCGATTCGGAGCAATGGTTTCGGCGATCCTGTGCTCGAAAGCTAAAACCATCGCGCAGGACGCGCACTTAGTCCTCTAGACCATTGCTCGGGCAGACGTGCGATTCGCTCGCGAGTTTCCGAGTAAAATGAGGTCCTCGCCGAGGTAGCTCAGTTGGTAGAGCAATGGTCTGAAGAACCATGTGTCGCCAGTTCAATTCTGGCCCTCGGCACAGAGCCAGTTTTCTAGCGAATTCGAGAAAGGCATGCGCCCGCGCTGACCCAGCGGGACGTGTGAACCAATGTGCTACTGCGGGTCGGCGGCCCGCGTGGCAGTCTCAGGCGGTGCGTGATCCTCAGCCGCGTGCCGTGGTACTCGGTGCGTGCGACGCGATTGCCGCTTCGCTCGATGGCTTTCGGTATGCGCCGTCAAAGCTCCACGCGACGCGAGCGCGTGGCGATTGGAAAGAAGTCGTGTATTTCCAGGCGAGCGTTCATAACCGACGAGGCACGAGCATCGACCTTTCGGTTGGCATCAATGTTCGAAACCGCCGGCTTGCGCGGTGGCGGAAAGAGGTCCATTCGCCGGTTCGGGATGATGACTGGGTCGCTGGCTCCTATCTCGGTTATCTAGCCGACGATGGGCGGGGGGCCGAGCCGTGGGACTTGAGGTCGGGCTCGACCCGCGCTGTCAAAGACATCACAAGGCGATTGAGCGCGGATGCGATGCCGTTCTTCGCGGTTTGTACAGACGTCCGAGAACTCATAGATGCTGCACCACAGCGGTGGCTTGATCGATTCAGGCCGTCTGACGTGTTCGAGCTCCTGCTCTGTTACGGGCAAACGAAGGCACTGGATCGCTATCTCGCCGGTCTCTGGAAAGCAAAGCCGATGGTGCAAGCCGATGCTCGGGAGTGGCTCGCGGAAACCGGTCGCCTCAACTCACGGACCGGCGAGGTCGCGCCGTCTGACCATGGAGAGGCGCTGGCGCGTTTGTTGACGCATCATCAAATGGTCAATCGAATCGGCTGAAGAACCATGTGTCGCCAGTTCAATTCTGGCTGTCGGCACAGAAACAGTTTCCTATCGAATTCGAGAAAGGCTTGCGTCCGCGCTGGCCCAGCAGGGACGCGAACCAATGTGCGTGGCGTTCTCCGAGAGACCGACCGTTAGGGCTAAGCAAGATAGTCGGCCATGAAAGCCGCCAGGCGAAGCGGACGGACAGTTGACCACGGCTGACGCGCATGTACGTCGTGGAGCGTCGCGTCGTCGGTGACAAGGACATCCGAGTAGGCGCCTGTGATGTAGTGGAGCGGGTCCGCGTAGTCGCTCGGCTTGATCTGACGCTGTTCAGCGATGTCGAGCACGACGCGGGCGAGTCGGTACGAGAACGAATACCAGAATGCGGTAAGGCGCTCGACTGGAAAGCTCCTCGGATAGTCACTGCCGGCCATGTCAGCCGCAAGGTCACGAACCGAGTCTGCAGCCATGTCGCGTATCAAGGTCAGACCGTCAGCAGACCACCATCGCCAAAGCGCCTGGTGAAGCGACTCGTTGGGACGGCGCGTAACGCCGTGGATTGCAGGCATGACCGAGTCGCGAAGCGCTTCGTGCTGTTGCGCGTACTGATGCGCTTCTGCGCGGGCGAGTGGGATGACCTGCGCAAGAAAGCTCGGGCGGGTGGCGGCGATCCAGAACTTGGTGATGTGCTCGCGGTCCGCATAGCGCGCGGGGCTAGGTACGGCACCAGCCCGCCGAAACTCCTCGGCGATTAGCAGCGGCCCATCAAGAAAGACGCGGCGTCCGTACAGCGGTCGAGCAAACTCAACGATGCGGAGATAGCGGTCGGGATCGCTCTGGCTGTGTCGTGCCAGCTCTTGGAAGAGGATCGGCGTGGCCGACAGACGGATCCGGTGGTGGGCCTCGCGCAACTTGAGCAGGCGACGGGCCTCGCGGGCGAAGGTGTCGCGACGTCGGTTCTCGTGTGGGCTAAGGTTCGTCCCGGGTCGTGGGAAGAGATCAAGGATGGCGTTCGTGTCGAGGTACGCGGTGACAGGCGCTCTCACGCGACGATCCTATGCACGCAGCTGGGACTGATTCGACGTCGACGCTGCGGGTCAAGGGCTGAGGGCGGCGTAAGCAGCCCGCCGGGAACCCTTGACGCGCGCGCGGCCCAGCAGGCTATGGAGAGGGCCGACACCGCGGCGGACGCCGAGGCGGCGGCCCTCACTGCATCGAGCCAGGGGCGAAGGCGACACGCCTCACACATTGGTTCACATGGTGATTGCGCTGCCAGTTCGCGCCCAGTAGGGTCGTTCGAGACGGGTCTGGTGTTGGCATCTGCGCCATATGCCAACTGGAAAGCGGAGCTCGCAGCTCCGACGTTCGACATGCCAAGAAAACCTAGGCACCGGAGGGCCCGCATCCTCTAACAGAGGGCCCTCCAATCGCTCGGAATCAGGAGACGCGCCGCGCGTCCTGGCGTCCGGGATCGACACCCTGTATTGGTCCACGGCCTGCGGTATCTCCGAGGAACGATTCGCCGAATTCCGTGAGGCACGCGAGCGCGCGGCCACCGGCGACGAGGTGCTCGAGCTTGCTGGCCACGCCCTAGTCATCGAGGCGCATGGCGCTGGGCGCTATCCGGTCCTGCTCACGTGTCGCGAGTTCTCGGTGCAATTGACCGACTCGCCCAGTCTTCCGACGGCGATGGTCCAGGTTCGGTCGGAGTTCTTGCACTGGGGGAATGGTCCGCGCGCGGCGTTTCAGAGTTCGCTGGGGATCGTCGAGTCGCTATGCGATCGTCGGGTCTCGACGGCGAAGGCCAGTCGGCTCGACGTCTACGCCGATGTGGCGGGTTGGGTCCTTACGGATGTCGACCGCCATGGTCTGGTCACGCACGCGAAGTTGCATCCCGTACTCCGAGCTGGGACCGACGACTACGAAACGATCCAGGTTGGCAAGCATCCGATGCTGGCCCGCTTGTATCGCAAGGACATCGAGAGTCGGGCGGTACCTGGGTTCGCGGACCACTTCTGGGGCGGCTACACCGGCGCCGTTGTTCGAGTTGAGGCACAGGCTGGTAGTAAGAAGCTGCGTCAGGTCGGCATCGTCACCGTGGACGATGCGCTCAGCTGCTACGGCAACCTGTGGCGGTACGCGACCGAGGACTTCTGCCGTCTGCATGTGCCGGATGAGGGCGACCGCGAGGCCTGGAAGCTCGATGAGCGCTGGCGGATGCTCCAGGCGCTCTTGTTCGACGAGTTCCCCTGCTGCGAGATGGTCCCGTTCATCAAAGCCGAGCGGGAGCAGTTGCGCGCCGCGCAGCAGCTGCTCGGCGTCCTCGCCGCGTGGTCAGCCGGGGAGGGGCTCTTCGATCCCGACGAGGCGTGGCATCGCCTACGGCTGCGTTACCCGGGACTGGTCGCCACTCCTGGTCGGACGTTCGCCGGAGAGGTCGTTCGGCGCCATGTGCGGCTCTCGAAGGGTCTGCGAAGGCGGCACATCGGATGAGGTCACTCGTAGACTCGCTGCGGGTCAGCGCGGACGCATGGAAAGAGACGTCATGCGCCAACACCGCACCTTTACAAGTCGATACGAGGACAAACGCGTGAGGCGGCCGGAGTTCCCACTCGCGGACGCGATCGCGTGGTTCCTAGAAGATGCACGGAGTGAAGTCGTCGAAACAACCTGGAACACGTACCGCTCGCATCTCAACGCGTTTTGCAAGTGGCTGCCCGAGCGCGACCGTACCCTCGCCCACATCGAGCCCGAAGCGGTCGAGCGATTCGTCCGGGCGACCGGGGAAAACGTAAACACGCGGCGCAACAAAGTGATTGCTCTGAAAAGCCTCGCTACGTATCTAGCAGGAAAGCGACTCTGGTACGCGGGGACGGACGACATGCGATTTTCGGTACTGCGCGAGGTCAAAGCACCGACAGCCTCGGCAAAGGGTTTGCCGGGCTACTTGCAACGCGACATCGTCACGATGGTGCATGCGGTCGCGGAAGGCCCGAACGCCCTGCGGAATGCTGCTGTGGTCTGGGTCGAGCTTCACGGGCTGCGCGCGAAGGAAGTCCGCATGCTGCTTCTGCGGAATGTCGTGCTGCCCCGCTTCCAGGATCGGGGCGAATTCATCATCGAGGCCGAAGCAGGGACGAAACGCGGAACAAACGGCGTGCGCACCATCCCGATTGAACCGCTCGCCGTCGATCCAATCCGCGAGTACGTGCGGCGCGGCCGCGCCGCGTACATCGGGACCGGCGATGAGCCGCTGTTCCTGACCGACGATGGTCGTGCGTTCACACGCGAGGGCTGGGCAGCTATGGCCCAACGGCTGCGTAGGCGGCTCGCTTTGGAAGGGATCGCGTTCAAGCAGCATCGGCTGCGCTCGACGTGCGCACGACGGCTACACGAGGCGGGGTATCCCGACTCCGCGATTATGGAGATCCTCGGCTGGAGCTCGATGGCCATGCTCCGGCGGTACCTCGGCAAGATCCCGGTCGCACAGCTAAAGCGATATCCGACGACGCTGGAGCGCGTATTCGGTCGGGTGGTTTAAGGCAGCGCACTAGCGCATCGCACAAAGGAGAGCTCAATTGCCGCGACCAATCTCGCATGACGACGCCGAACGCGAGTTCGAGCCTCTTGTAGCTGCGGTGAGCGTTCGGGACCTAAATGACGACGAGGTCGAACAGTTCGCGTTACTGCTCGGGAAGTTCATGCTTCTCAGCACGAGCCACCCGGGTGCGGTCGAGTTCCTCGAACGCGAGGAGGTCAAGCGTGCGATCTACGAGTTGGGCATCCAGCTGAACAACAGCTGACGCAGATACGAGAGAATCCCGCTGTCTTGATTAGACGACCGACCGAATCGCTCCGGTCGGGTGGGATTCGTCACCCACATTGTCGGGACGACGTCATGCTAGGGCGAGGCGTGAACCAAAACGTCTATCCTCGAACCAATGTCCCACGGCTACGAGTTCAGGCGCGATTCCCAAAATTCATAGTCGATACGGCTGAAGAACCATGTGTCGCCAGTTCAATTCTGGCCCTCGGCACTGAATGTCGACGTACCAGATCGATCCTGAATCCTCGAACCATGGGCGTTTCATATTCGTCCGGCTTTCTGGTCGAGCTGAGGCCGAGACCATCCTGAAGTTGCTTGACGAGCTCAGCGCGCTCGCGGAGCGGAACACATCGTTGCGCGTCCTCATCGACGAGACCGGCCTCGGCGCCGGCTTCGTCGGGCCAGCCGACATCGGGCGGATCATCACCGCGTGGCGACGCGCAACAGCGCTCCGCTCGACACGCATCGCGGTATTCGTGTCCAATCTGGCGATTTATGGTCTCAACCGCATGTTCCAGGGTCTCAGTGGCCGCGACGCCGAGGGTCGCGTGAGCGTCTTCACCGATCGCGCGGCGGCGACGTCCTGGCTTCTCGAGGTCTGACCGCTCAGTTGGCACGGTCCGTGCGCGAGTACCGGAGCGTGCCGCAGGGGCGGACCCATCGTCGCGTCGCCGCAAGGCTGCTCGCCCTGTCGGTCGCCGTCCTCACGGCCTGCTCCAGTCAGCTTCCCTCAGCCAGCAGCGAGCCTTCGAGCGCCGCCGCATCGGCACCTGCGCCGAGTCCCACACCAACGCCGAGCCCGCGCCCGCTCGTAGACGTGCGCTCGGTCGGCGTCTTCGGAACGAGCGTGGCTGCGAGCGGCGGTTTCAGTGGCCCGGGCAAGTCGCAGATCGCGCTTCTGCAAGACGCGCTTCACGACTCGAGCTTGAAGATCACGGTCCGCGAGGCGAATGCCGACGGCGAAACGTTCTCCGAATCGACCTGGCTGACGACCGGGCCCAGGTCCTTCAACTTGGCACGCGCGAAGTTCGCTGTCGCGGACGTGACATTCGATGGCAAAGACGACCTGGTCGCGTTGTACGACGCCGGGGAGAATCGCTCGAAGCTGCTCGTCTTCAAGTCCACGGGCACGGCGTTCTCGGCGCCGGAGCAGTGGTGGGTCGGCGACGACTATTTGTGGAGCCGCGCGCGCTACGTGATGGCCGGGAAGTTCGCGGCGAACAACCGTGACGCGGTCCTCGTCGCGTACCAGAACGAGAGCTTCGACATGCGGATCCACTACTTCGAGTCGACGGGCTCAGCCTTCACATTCGGCGGTACTCAGGGCGTGTACGACTCCGGACCGGGGCAGGTCGATCTTTCGAAGGTGCGCTTCGCTGTTGGCCATTTCACGCGGAGCGGCGGCGCGCCGCAGCTCGCGGCCCTGTACCAATATCCGAACGCGCGCGTTCGGCTGAACGTCTTCGATCCGTCGGCGAACGGCCTCGTGCTACAGACCAACGTGTATGAGACCGCCGAGGGTGAGTACGACCTCGGCCGCGCCTCGGTCGTCGCAGCGGACGTGACCGGTGACGGCAAGGACGACCTCCTTTCGCTGTACGGCGACCCCGACGGCAGCGCGCACGTCCACGTCTTCGACTCCGCGGCGGGCTTCCGTCCGTCCAACACCTGGGCGGGCTGGGCCGCGCTGCCGGCTGCCTCGAGCTGTGCGGGCGCGACCGCCCTCCTCGCCGGCGACTGGAACGGTGACCGGCGGGTCGATGCGATCGGGCTCGCACCGACGGATGGCACGGCGGCGCGCAGCGCGCTGCTGCAGAACCTCGGCGGGTCGTTCAAGGTGACGGCCACCAGTGAACAGACGCTCTGCCCGCGTTGGCCGCTCAATGGTCTGCCGCTCGGCGGCGGATCGGCCACGAAGCGTCCGCTCTACGTGAAGGTCGACAACAACCCGACCGCGCGTCCCCACTACGGGATCAGCAAGGCCGATCAGGTCTACGAGTGGCTGGTCGAAGGGTTGACGACGCGACTCGCCGCTGTGTTCCAGTCGCGTGATCCGGACGTGATCGGCTCCGTCCGAAGCGTTCGCATGACCGATCTTCCGGTCCTCCCGAGCCTCGGTGCCGCGCTCGTCTACACGGGCGGTGGGCCGGAGGAGCTCATGGCGCTCCATTACGACGAAGCGGTCGCGCATCGCTACATCGATCTCAAGCCAGGTTTCGGGTGGGGCTACCGCGTTGGGTTCCGACCCGCTCCGTACAACTACTTCACGACCTATAAGGCGCTGCAGGACGCGATGCCCAACTCGCCCGACGCGGACCAGCCTGCGAACGTGCCCGCGTGGGACTTCCTTCCACCGACGATCACCGATCCGCTCGCGGGTGGATTCACGGGTAGCGTTCCCGCGAGCTCGATCTCGGTGCCGTACCGCGCGCTGTTCGGCGTCCGCTACCAATACAACGACGGTGCACGGACCTATGCGCGCTTCGACGATGGGGTGCGGGAGGTCGACGCCGCGAACGGCGAGGTCATCGCGGCGAAGAACATCGTGATCATCCTGACCGAGGTCCACTTCACGGACGCGTTCGGTCTCGATCCTGCAGGCAATCCAAAGCTCGATATGGAGCTCACCGGCACGGGGCAGGGGATCGTCTTCCGCGATGGGCTACGTCAAGACGTCACATGGACGCGTCCCGACATCTTCGACGTCTTCACGCTCCGCAATGCCGCCGGCGAAGCGGTGCGGCTCGCACCCGGACAGACCTGGATCCACATCGTGCCGAAGGACTGGACGATCCCAAGCCAGTAGCGCGCGCTCGCGTTGGCGAAGCTGTTAAGCGGGCCGGGCACGATCGATCCGGTAATCCTCGGCGAGATGGATACCTCGAGTTTGGGAGTTCTTGGCGGGCGAAACCCTGAGACAGACCATCGTGTTGCATCCCTCGATGTCGGCCATGGGCACCAGGTAGGTCGCACGTGTCTGTGAGCAGTACACCCCAAACGCGTCGACCTGTCCGTGATACGACAGCGCCTGAGTTCGGTGGCCGCTAACGCTGTAGACACGAAACAGGACGCCACCGTTCTTGAGCACACCACTCTTGCATTGCACGCGGGTGAACGTGCCATCGTTGTTGTCGACCACAAGGTCATAACGGAGACCGTTCGAGAGCGGCCGGAGGACACGGCGACCGCTTCGCATCAGGGCCGCGGCGATCTCGATTTCTGCAAGGTCGCCAAGCGTCGTCGTATCTCTCATGCTGCCCCTCGCAAGCTGAAGCAGGTCCTTCGCTGAACATCGGACGCCACTTGCTTCCTGGTCGTGTGAGACAGTATGAGATAAGAGGAGACGAGCGCATGGCGGACTGGATGAAGGTGAACGAGGCACTGCGGCGTTTCCAGATATCGCGCGCCACGCTGTATCGACTGATTTCGCGCGGAGCGGTCACACGCGTCCGACGGGCCGGAGACGCGCATGTGTACGTGAGCAAGTCCGATCTCCAACGGGCGACCAGCCTGCCACCTCCTCCTCTGGATCTCGGAGCTCGTGTGGTCAGCGCTCGTTCGGTGCGGAAGCGTCGCCCGCCGTCACCCCGCTAGCGTTCTATACTTCGTTCGGTCGGCGAAAGACCGGCTCCGCGGAAGTGGCGCAGCGGTAGCGCACGTCCTTGCCAAGGACGGGGTCGCGGGTTCGAATCCCGTCTTCCGCTCCGATGGCACCCACCGTCGTCGTCAGGTGCCACCTTCACCGGCTTCGGGGGTTGCCGGGCTGGGTCGTTTGATGTGGCTAGTCGCTTGTGGCGGCGCGGTCCCGCGTGGCCACCAGTCCGAGGCGTTCACGGCGGTCGTGCCTCTACCGATAGGCCGACGGATCCGGAGGTACATCCAGTGGGTCGCTCATGGGTGGATCCGGCCGCAAGGTGCACGGTTTGCAAGTTGGGTCGCCGCAATTCTCGGTGTCCCAACGGTTATCTCTCGCGCAAAAGTAAGCGTCGTAGCGTTCCGAGTAGATTCGCACGTGTCCGCATGCGGACTTGTTGACGTCCACGAATCCCCAAACGCGGACGCCATCGACGAGCACGTCGCCGTGTAGCCGGTCCTCGATGATCTGGGGGTCCGTGCCGCGCTGGTCCATAGGACGAGGGTACAAGCCACACCAATGCCCCAGCGCCGCGTGGCGCTCGCGCATACGCTCGTACTGCTCCAGCGATAGCCGCTGACCCCGACGCGACGACCGGCGCCTAGTGTGTGCGGTTCACAAGGACGAGTCCGGCGTCATCGTCGTGAACCGCGTAGGCATTTGAGCGCGCAGCGTCCAAAACGTCGCGCGGCCGGTTTGCACGCATCCGCATGCGGGAAGAACCCGCGACAAGAATGGACGGCCGTCGCTCTGTTGAACCCGCCGCGCGACGGGCAATGTTGAACGTGGCAGAGGCGCCCCACGGGCGTCTCTCGCCATAGGCGGGCTGACCCGGCACGAGTTAGCGCATACTCGATTCGTGGCTTTACCCACCGCCTATCTGACCAGCCTCAAGAACGTTGACCCCATTCTCGTGGCGATTCGGGAAGCGCAGGCGCCGCCACGCTTCACGCAGAAGTTCCTCGAAGGTCTTGGTTTTCCAAGTGCGAGTGACCGGCTGTTCATCAACGTTCTGAAGTCGCTTGGGATGCTGAACGAAACTGGCGTTCCGACACGTCGTTACCACGAGTACCTCGATCAGACGCAATCAGCGGCAGTGCTCGCCGACGCCATCCGACATGCATACAGCGACCTGTTCCTGGTGAACACGAAAGCGCAGGACATGTCCGCTACCGAAGTGAAGAACAAGATGAAGACCTTGTCGGAAGGTCGCTACTCCGAGTCCGTGCTAGACAAGATGGCCGGAACCTTCAAGGCGCTGGCGAAGCATGCCGACTTCTCTGCGGCCCCAGCACCACGACCAGCTGACATGCCCCCGGGCGAGAAGGCGTTGCCGGGTGAGCCCGAGGAAGACGCAGAGCTCCGAGCGGACGCTGGCGTGCCGACACGAATCGGCGGCCTTGTCTACAGCATCAACATTCAACTCCCGGAATCACGCGACCCCGCTGTTTACGACGCTCTGTTCAAGAGCCTCAAGACCCACTTGCTGCGGTGACCACGGCGTCCGGCGTCTACGGCTTTGTGTTCCGCGGTCTGCTCACTGAGGAGGCCCTGGACAGGGCTGGCAGGAAGAGTGGAGTCGCGGTCGCCGATGCTGCGCTGGCTGAAGCGCTGAACTACCCGCTTCTCGATCCTGACTTGCTTGAACGCGCGACCACGATGGGAATCGTCTACGCCGCCATCGCCACATTCGAGAGCTCGGCGCGGCTCTTCATCACCCGCGTGCTACTGGATGCGAATGGCGACGACTGGTGGAACACGCAGGTCTCGGAGAAGATCCGGAAGTTCGCTCAGTCTCGCCGGGACGACGAGGAAAAGACGAAGTGGCACGGGAAGCGTGGCGACAGCCTGCTCAACTACACAGAGATGGGCCACCTTGTGGACATCATGAGACAGAACTGGACGGCGTTCGAAGCTCACGTCCCTCGCATCGAGTGGGCTGAATCGATCTTTGACACTATCGAACGGTCTCGCAACGTCATCATGCACAGCGGCGTCCTCGAGATAGAGGACATCGAACGTGTCGGCATCAACATCCGTGACTGGACCAAGCAGGTCGGAGCGTAGGCACGCGAAGGTAGGGGCCAGTGCGGGGTACAGAGAGGGGCAACCCATGTCGGATAAGCGCTACATCCTAGAAATCTACGAGCCGGATAGCGCCGATGATGTGTTGACCACCTTGGACTCGGACGAGCCCTTCATGGCCATCGAGGTCGGAACGCTGCTCACGCTGCCCGACCGCAAAGACCCGCTGGAGATCACGAACGTGGAGCACATCATCTGGAGCGGCCCGAACGGCGCCCGCCACAAGGAGTGCATTTTTACGAAGGCCGCCCCGGACACGCGGGAAGCGCGGAGGCGCACCCGCTCCAAGCCGTAGCGTTAGGCCGCCCGGCGCATTACGTCCAGCCCGCCGTCGCGGACGCGCAGCGTGCGCGTGGGTGCCAACGGCGGGGTCAAGCCCCGTCTTCCGCTCACGTGGGACTGTCGCCGATGTCCTGACTTCCCACACCGTCTTCCGCTCCGATGGCGCCCCTGGCAGTTGGCCGGAGCGCGCATTGCGTGCCATGTTCCTTACGCCACGAACCGTCACGATTGGCCCGCCCAGCGAAGCACTCGCAGCGCGCGCAGGGTATTCCAGCGGCTGGGCCGGCCTTCGCCCTCATCCATACCGAACTCGAGATCGCGGACGCGGGCGTTGACCAGTTCGGTCTCGTGTGGGTTCTCGAGCGGCAATCGGCCCTCGGCGTCACGCTTGGAGCGGACCAGGTCGATGGCCTCGGCCACGCGCGCATCGGGCGTCACGCCCGCTGCGCGGAGGTAGTCGAGTCCGCGCAACGCGTCGTAGTGGTAGCCGGTCGGGTACGAGAACAGCGTGAAGGCGTTATCGATCAGCTCGCCGCTCGATAGCCGGCGGAGCATCCGGCGTTCGAGCAGGTATTCGTGTCCGCGCTGAAGGGCCGCGGTCACATCGGCGGAGCCGCCGGTTGCTCGCTGGTGCTCCAGAAGGCCCTCGAGGACGTTGATCGTCGTGTGGAATGATCCGCGCTTCGACCCATTCTCCTGCTCGCAATTCCACCCGCCATCGGCCATCTGCTCGCCGAGCATTCGCTTGACGATGCCTGTCACGTCCTGGCCGAAATACGAGCCGACCGTCACTACGCGTCCGTTGATGCAGGGCTCGACCTCGCCCGCGAACAGCGGTGTGCCGTGCCATGGGCCGCGGGAGTGCCACGTCGCGTTGTCGCGGACGAGGCCTACCGCGTTCCGCGCCACCTCGCTCGAAGCGTCGAGGCCCATGTCGCGGAGCATCAACAGGGCGAGCAGCGAGACCCACTCCGGCTCCGGCGTGCCCGTGTCCCATAGCCCATCCTCCCGCCGGAGCGCGAGCAGCCGCGCGCCCCAGCCGTCGGTGCCAACGCGGGCACGCTCCGCGGCGACCTGGTCGGCCGGCGCATCGGTCAGGTCGCGCATCGCCTGCCAGCGAATCGCCGGGTCCGAGTCGAGCAGCCAGTCGATGGCGGACACGATCTTCCTCCCGCGGAGCGGTCTCTTGATGAGGGCGCCACACTAGCCGAGCCATACCGCATCCCCCTTGAGCCGGGCTTCCTTTCGCGCGATCCTGGCAATCTCGAGCAGGGGCACACTGGACGGCGATGAGCAGCGGTCGGACCGCGACTGGCGTCCTTCGGCTCGGGGTGCCGTTCATCACGGATCGCGCCGTCGATCGCGTCTTCGCCGTGCTGGCGGGATGGCTGATGACCGGCGTGTTCCTCGACGCGTGGGCGCACATCTCCGGCCTGCCCGACTCCTTCTGGACCCCGTGGCACGGCGTGCTGTACTCGGGACTCCTCGCGTGCGGCGCGTCGCTCGTCCTCGCGCGCGCGGCCGAGCGCACGGCGGGGCGGCCCATCCTTAGCGCGGGCTACGAGTGGTCGCTCGTCGGCGTGGCCGTCGCCGCCATCGGGGGCATGGCCGACGCCGTGTGGCACACCGTGTTCGGCATCGAATTCGACATCGAAGCCGCGGTCAGCCCGTCGCACCTCATGGTGGCCGGCGGCATCTTTCTGGTAGTGACCGGGCCCGCGCGCGCGGCGTGGACGAAGCGCGCATTCGGACTGCCCGCCGCGCTGTCCCTGCTCTACGGACTCTCGATCCTCGCGGTCATCCTCGACTACGCCGATCCGTTCACGCGCGTGTTCGGCGCGCGGCCCGGTGCGCCGACGCACGCATTGCTACAGATCGAGCAGAGCTCGGCCCTCTTCGCGTTCCTGTTGTATGCGGTGCTCGTCTCCGGCGTCATCCAGATCACCCTCGCGCGCGTCGCGGTCGCACCGGCGTACATCGGGCTCGTTCTCGGCGGGAACGCCCTGGCCATGGTGCTCGTGAATAGTCCGCTGCTCGGCGCGCACGCCGCTGCATTCGTCGCCGTTGCCCTCGTAAGCGGGGTCCTCGCCGGCGTCGCCGCAGCGTGGCTACATCCATCGCCGGCCCGCCCGGCCGAGTTCCGCGCTTTCGCTTTCCTCGTGCCGACGCTGCTGTACGTCGTCTACGCGGTCAGCGTCATCATCGGCCCGGGCACGTCATGGTCGCCGACCTTCTGGTCTGGTCTGATCGTCAGCGGCGGACTCGCGGGCCTGCTGCTGTCTACGCTCGTGCTGATTCGCCCGCGCGGCTAGCTACTTCAGTGAAAGCAGATAGGTGACCAGGGCGCTGGGACCGGCTCGGCGCCGAGTGCGCCGCGCGATACAGAAGGTCGCGTAAGAAGACGACGACACGCGCGTGATCCGCGCGGCCGTCGGCATCATCGGCGATCCGTACCTTCCTCTCACGAGCCGCAAGGGAGGTCATCGAATGAAGAAACTGATCGTCGCGATCGTGCCCATCGGGGTCTTCGTGCTCGGATCCCTCGGTGCGATCCCCGCGGATGGCACTCACGCGAGCCAGTTACTCGTCGCCGACAACCTATCGTCGATCGTGCCGGCGGGCGTCAGTAGTCGGCTCCTCTCCATTAACACACAGCTCTATCCCGATGACCCCATCGTCGACGACTGGCTGTGCGATGGAATGGGCCCGTGCATCCGGCTGTCGCGGGAGCAGGATTAAGGCGGTCCGTCGGCTTCGAGGCGGGCGGCACTGCTCGGCGTCGTTCGCTTGTTACGGTAGGCACTTCGTGAGAACAGCAGACCGATCGCTCGCTCCCCTTGATGAGCTCGCGCTCGCCCGCGCAATACGGACGCTCACGCGCGCTGAGCCACGCTTCGCACACATCGTGAAGCGGCACGGACCACCTCCGCTCTGGCCGCGAGAGCCCGGCTTCGAGACACTCGTGCTGCTCATGCTCGAGCAACAGGTCTCGCTCGCTCAGGGGCGCGCCATGTATGCGCGGATCGCGAACGCGACGGGCACCGTGACACCCGCGAACGTCGCGAGGCTCGGCGAATCGGGGCTGCGGTCGCTCGGGGTCACGCGACAGAAGTCCGCGTACCTCGCGAGGCTCGCGACGCAGATCACGCAGAACGCGTTCGATCTGGAGGCCGTCGGGGCGCTGCCAGACGCCGATGCTGACGCCGCGCTCGACGCGCTGCACGGCGTCGGACCCTGGACCGCACAGTGCTATCTGCTCTTCGCGCTGCGACGCTCTGACGTGTTCCCCGCCGCCGATCTTGCACTCATGGAGTCGGTGCGCGACCTCTGGAAGCTGCGCGCGCGGCCGTCACCCGAGGCGCTCGCCCGACACGCACGCGCCTGGCGTCCGCACCGCGCGGTCGCAGCCCGCCTCCTGTGGCATCACTATCTGAGCGAGCGTGGAAGAAGCTAGGTCACCGCAGAGATCCGGCAGCCCGCAGGACATGCTCGTTCGTCTCTACGAGCTTCCCGAAGCGTCGCCTCGTGTTCGCGCTCTGCACGACGCCGGGATCGAGGTCCGGCGAGCGCTCGCCCCGGAGCGCCACGTCGTCGTGTCCTGGGTACGCGAGCAGTTCGGCGACGGATGGGCGAGCGAGTGCGAGGTCAGCTTCGCCCGCCTCCCTATTTCGTGCTTCCGCGCCCAGCGCGGCCAGGAGATCCTGGGCTTCGCCTGCTACGACGCGACCGCGAAGGCGTTCTTCGGCCCCACCGGCGTGCTCGAGCGCGAACGAAAGCGGGGCATCGGCACCGCCCTCCTGCTCGTGACGCTCCAGGCCATGGCGGCCGAGGGCTACGCCTACGCGATCATTGGCGGCGCCGGGCCGGCTGATTTCTACGCAGCGGTGGGCGCGGTGCCCATCGCCGGTTCGACGCCGGGGATCTACGCGCACTTGCTGCGAGGCGGTCGCGCGCCAGGGTGATCCGCCCGTAGCAGTCGGCCCCCTCGAGCGTTCTTCGTAAGCGCGACAGGAGGTATGTATGCGTGATCTTGGGCAGCAAGGCTCGACCGCGGCGCTGAACGCGCTGCTTGGCACCGGCTCGGTCTTCGAGGGCAAACTGCACTTCGAGGGTCAGGTCCGGATCGACGGAACATTCACCGGCGAGATCACGACGACGGACCTTCTGGTCATCGGCGAAGGCGCGAAGGTCTCGGCAACGATCAACTGCGGCTCGGTCGAGGTGAAGGGCGACATCACCGGGAACATCAACGCCAGCGACTCCATCACCCTGCGCTCCACGGCGCGGGTCCATGCTGATATCTATGCCCCATCACTCGTCGTCGACAAGGGTGCGGTCTTCGAGGGCAACTCGCGCATGACGAACGGTGCGCAGGACATGGTGAGCGTCACCGCACTCGATCGCCGCGATCGTGGCAACAAGAAGAACAAGGGTCTGCCCGCCGACCGCGTGCTCGTGTCGAGCTCCGGCCGTACGGCCCAGGACAACGGCAACAGCGAGGAGCAGACAGACCACCCGGTCGAATAGCCCGAACGCCCGCCGGTGACCCCCTCTTAGGTGATACGCCGCCCGACAGGCGGGCGGTACACCTGCGTCAGGAACAAACTGGGGGTCGGGATGTCGATCGAGACGCCGCCACACACTTCGCTGCTTCGCTCGTCCCTGCTCCGCCGGGGGCCCGATCCCGTACCGGCACCGAGCGACGCCGCGAAAGTCGCGAAGGACGTCGATCCCGAGCCACTCCCGCACGCCGCTACCGCAGAGGCGCCGACCGAGGTCATCGACGCAACAGTGGGAGCCCTCGCGTCCGAGATCGCCCGTCGCCGCGTCGCTGCGTTTCAGCGCCTCGATGCCGAGATCGCTGCGCGACGAGCCGAGCTCATGCAGGCGCTGGAGCTGCAGCGTGCCGAGGCGGACCGGCGCGCCGCGGAGGCGGACCGCCTCGAACGTGAAGCGATGGCGCGCCGCCGCGAGCAGGCCGATCGGGTCTGGGCGACCGAGCAGCCCCAGAATCTCGCCGAACGCCTGAACGGAGCCCTGACCGCGGAGCTCGTCGAAACGAGACGGCGCTACGAGGACGCCGAGACGCGGCTGCAGGCCGAGTTCGAGGGTCGCCGCCACGAGGAGGCCGAGCGCCTCGAGGAGTGGCGCCGATCGGAGCGCGAGCGTATCGAGGCCGAGATGGCGTCCGAAGAGCAGCGCTTCAGCGAGCGCCTCATGCGGCAGCTCAAGGAATTCGAGTTCCAGCTTGGCGAGCGCCAGCGCGAGCACGAGGAGCGTCTCGAGCAGTGGTGGGACGAGACGGAGCAGCTTGCGCGGCAGCGCGTCGCGGCGCTGCTCGATGAGATGTTCTCGAAAAAGGGCCCGACCAGCAGCTAGGCCGGTGTCGCGCCAAGGGCTCTCACCGTGCGTTCGGCGTCCGCGAGCGTGACGTCGCCCGGCAGCGCGACGACCGGTAGGTCCGCCCCCGCCGCCCGGTAGTCATCCAGTCGCGCGCGACAGCGCGCCGCGTCGCCGACGATCGCGAACGCGTCGAGCAGCTCGTCCGTCACCGCCGCGGCCGCGGCATCGCGCTCACGCGCGTCCCACAACCGCCGGATCTCCTCGGCCGTGTCGCCGAACCCGTGACGCGCGACGGTCTCGCGGTAGAAGCGCCCCATGCCGCCGATGTAGAACGCGAGATGGCGCCGCAGCACGGCGCGCGGAGCCGCGTCGTCATCGCTCACCAGGACCGGAAGGAGCGGCGCGACGGTGAACGAGGCGCGCTCTCGCCCGCCAGCGCGAAGCACCTCCTCGATCGCCGCGATGTCGGCGCGCAGCGTGTCGGGACTCGCGAAGTATGGAAGCCAGCCATCGGCCACCTCCGCGCATTGCCGTATGCCGCGCGGCGTGAGGCTCGCGTGATAGATCGGGATCCGGTCCCGGGGACGGGCAAGCGTGACTCCGAAGCCCGGCGCGATGCTGAGTGTCTCGCCGACGTAGCCGCGCCGCGATCCGCCGACGATCGCGCGGACCGCTTCCGTCACCTCGCGCAGGTGTCGCAGTGGTCGCGCCATCGGCACGCCGTGCCAGCCTTCGACGACGCGCTGCCCCGACGTTCCCAGCCCGAGGATCGCGCGGCCCCCCGAGAGCTCGTCGAGCGTCACCGCGGCCATCGCGAGGAGCGCGGGGGTGCGGCTGTAGACATTGACGATGCCGGTGCCCAGAGCGATGCGTTCGGTGACGCGCGCGAGCGCGCCGAGCGTCACGAACGCGTCGCGACCCCACGCCTCGGGGACGAACATCGCCTCGTAGCCGCATTCCTCAGCCGTACGCGCGAAGGTCGCGATTTCCGCGAATGGGCGGTCGTGCACCGTCCCGAGCGCGATCCCTATCGGAGACATGTGCGCGAATCCTGACACGTGACCTCCACCTTCGGTTCCGGCTTTCTGGAGCAGCCTGTCGCTGCTCCATCAGTAGACTCGCCCCGCATGGCAGACCTCGTGATCATCGGCGCGATCGCGCTCGGCGCGATCGCCGGCTGGCGTAAGGGCTTCGTCCTACCGCTCATCGCGCTCGGCGGCGCGCTGCTCACGATCGCCTCGCTCTACGCGGGCCCGCTGAGCGGCATCGTGCCCACAGGGACCGCCGGGCTCGGACTCGGCGCGGTCGCCCTCTTTATCGGCGGGATGCTCCTCGGTCGAGTTGGTGGCGTGCTCGTCGGACTCGTCTACAAGGTGCCGGCGCTGCGGCGGCTCGATCAGGTCGTCGGCATCCCGCTCGGGGCGGTGACGGCTGCAGTGGGCGTGTACGTTGCGGTCATCGGGGTGCTCGCCGTGGACGGATGGCTCTCGCCGCTGCACGGCAAGGCGGCCATCGATATCCAGGACGTCTCCGCGGTACAAGAGCTCGCCGCCGCGAATCCCGCGCTCGGGATAATCGCGGACCCCACTGTGCTGAAGGCGATGGCGACCGCCGCGACGAGCGCTCCGGTGGCCGCGGACCAGCTCGCGAAGTTCGACGCAACGCTCGCGTTCTACGAGCAGACCGTCCGGCCCGAGCTGCTGCAGAGTCGCATCGTGCCGGTGCTCCTGGCGGTGGGGGAGTCGCTTCCGGTCATCGGACGGCACGCGGAGCTGCCGAAGCACTAGCCTCCCATCGCCATGACAGCTCGCGACCGCGCGCTCGCGGCCCTCTGCGATGCCTTCGTTCCGGGCGCGGCCGACCTGCCCAGCGCGAGCCGTCTCGGCGTCGATCGCATGCTGCGCTCCGAAGTCGCCGCGCTCGGGCGGCCCGCACTCGTCGCGGAGCTCGATCAGCTCCTCGACACCATCGAATCGCCGCTCCTCAACTTCGCGCTCAGCGGCCGCGCGGTGCGCTTCACGGCGCTCGACCAGGCCGACCGCGAGGAATACCTGAAGCGCTGGGCTGCGAGCCCGCTGTCGCTGAAGCGCCGCGCCTTCCAGGTGGTGAAGCGGCTCATCCTTCTTTACACGTACGGACAAGACGGATCGCCCTACGGCGCGCTCATGGGCTACGCGCGCCCGCCACTCGTCCCGGTGGCCGAACCGGTGCCGCTGCGCGCACGGCGCGGCGTCGCCGGCGAAACGGTCGACGCGGACGTGTGCGTCATCGGCTCCGGTGCGGGCGGCGGCGTCGTCGCCGCGCAGCTCTCCGCCGCTGGAAAGCGCGTCGTCGTGCTCGAGCGCGCGGCGCTGCGGACGGAGCCCGACTTCGACGGCCGCGAGCTCGCGGGATATGCCTCGCTGTTCGTCGACCGCGGCATCGCCGCGACGAGCGACCGCGCGATCGCACTGCTCGCCGGCTCCGCCGTCGGCGGCGGCACGATCGTGAACTGGAACACGTCGCTACGCATCCCGTCGCACGTGCGGCAGGACTGGCACGAGGCGGGCATCGACGACCTCGACGAGCACTACGACGCGGTCTCCGAGCGGATCCACGTGAACACCAACGAGAGCGCGCGGAACGGACCGAATGCTGTTCTGGAGCGAGGCCTGCGCGCCCTCGGGCTCTCGAGCGCCACGATCGCGCGCAACGTCAGCGGCTGTGTCACCGAGGGGACGGACGTGCCCGCGTGCGGGTCCTGCACGCTCGGCTGCCGCCGCGGCGCGAAGTGTTCGACCCTGCGCACGTATCTCGCGGACGCGTGCGCGCGCGGCGCGGAGATCCTGCACGGCACCGACGCGCGACGGATCGAGACGGCGGGTGGCCGCGTCAGCGGCGTCGTCGCCCGCGTGGCCGGCGGCGAGCTCCGAGTGCGCGCGCCGCTCGTCGCCCTGGCCGGGGGCGCGCTCCTCTCGCCTGCGGTGCTCCTTCGATCGGACATCGCGACGGCTCAGGCGGGCCGGCACCTCCACTTGCATCCGGTGTCCGTGACCTCCGGGGTCTACGAGGAGGATCTTGGCGGCGTCTGGTCGGGCGTGCCGCAGTCGGTGCTCGGTGACGAGTTCGCCGAGGAGGACAACGGCCATGGATTCCGCATCGAGGTCCCGCAGGGGTATCCGGGCATCCTCGCGGCATCGTTCCCGTGGTGGGGGAGCGACTCGCATCGCGCGCGCACGGCGGAGGCTCGCCACATCGCCCCGTTCATCGCGATCGTGCGTGATCAGACGGAGGGTCGCGTGCGCGTGGATCGCGACGGCGAGCCGATCGTCGAATACTCGTGCGGCGTTCGCGACCGCCGGCGTCTGACGCACGGGATGAGTGAGTGCGCGCGCATCCACGCCGCCGCCGGCGCGAGTCGCGTGTTCACGCTGCACACGCCGCCGCTTGAGCACGCGGGCGGATCGATCGAGCCGTTCGTGGCGGAGATCGAGCGCCGCGGGGTCGCGACGAACCGCGTGGCGCTCTTA
>JALYLT010000006.1 GCA_030774095.1 Chloroflexota bacterium | reverse complement strand
CGCTGCCCGCGGAAAGAAGGATGGCGATCAGGATCGCTGCGATCGTGGTCGTCGCCACCGCGGCAAACACGGTCACACGCGTGACGAGATACCGCGCGCGCCCGACCCCCGCAGCGAGCCATTGCTCGAC
Source organism: Chloroflexota bacterium (assembly GCA_030774095.1). GTDB lineage: Bacteria > Chloroflexota > Limnocylindria > P2-11E > P2-11E > CF-39. Next base: position 22,256 of record JALYLT010000006.1, on the reverse strand, counting down.
CAGGCCGCGCTCCTCGTCCCCCCGGCCGCTTCCGCTCGCCGAGATTGCCGCCCAGAGTCCGAGGATGACGACGAGCGTGCCGAACCAGCGCCACTCGAGGTAGCCGGCGAGCGTGTCGATCCGCACCGGGACCGGAAGCATGTAGGAGAGCTGGGCGCCGAGCAGCGCCATCTGCCCCGCGAACGCGGCACGCTCGGCCGGTGTCACGCCCGCGATCTGAACGAACGCGACCGTGTTGAGGACGCTGCCGATCACAAAGATGACGCTCAGGGCGATGAGGCTGACGACCTGCTGCTTGAGCGCGATACGGAAGAGCGTCATCGGTAATAGGTGAGGAAGATCTCCTCAAGGCTCGGCTCGCGGCTCGTGAAGCCGACCACGCGCGTGCCGGCGACCGCGGCCATCAGCGGCTCGAACGTGCCTCGCAGCAGACCGGTGGCTCGATGATCGGAGACGACGAGCTGATCGAGCCCCTCGACCCGCTTCAAACGGTCCACCGGCACATCGTCGGCGAAATCGATCTCGACGCGGAATGCGCGCATGCCGACGAGGTCCTCGAGTGCGCTCACCGTTGCGAGGTGCCCTTCGCGCACGATGCCGACCCGGTCGCAGACATGCTCGACCTCGGACAGCACGTGCGAGGAGATGAAGATCGTCGCGCCACTGGTCCGTGCGTCGCGCACGATGCCGTAGAACTCCTGCTGGACCAGAGGATCGAGTCCGGTCGTTGGCTCGTCCAGGATCACCAGCCCTGGCTGGTGCATGAACGCGAGGACCAACGCGAGCTTCTGCTTGTTGCCATGCGAGTACTCGCGGTACTTACGTCCGAGATCCAGATCGAGCCGCGTGGCGAGCGCCGTGATCGCGGCATCCTTCACGTCGCCGCGCAGACCCGCGACGTACGCGACGATCTCCGATCCGCGCCAGCCGCCGAACTGCGGCAGCTCGCCGGGGCAATAGCCGACCCTGCGCTTCACGGCGACGGAGTCGCGATCGCAGTCGAGACCGAAGATGCGCGCGCTGCCACGCGTCGCGTGTATGAGACCCATCAGTAGACGGATGGTCGTCGTCTTCCCGGCGCCGTTAGGGCCAAGGAATCCGAATACCTCACCTTCGGCGATGCTCAGGTCGAGGTCGAAGATCCCTCGTCCGTTGCCGTAGTCCTTGGTAAGTCCCTTCGTCTCGATGGCTTCCGTCATGATCGCCTCCCCTTCCGGTTCCGCGCCGTGAGCGCAGCGCTCTCGCGTTCGAGGATCTCGCCGATCCCCGATGCCATGTCGGTCAGCGTGGCGCGTGTGCCCGACTTCGAAGCAGCCCGCGCGCCTTCGAGCAGGAGTTTCTGCAGCGAACGCGCGCTCTCGCTTCGAGCGGCGAACATCGCCTCCATGTTGTCGATCGCGCTGAAGAGCACGCGGCGGCTGCCGCGCTCGCCCGTGCTGCGCGCGAGACCGAACGCGACCAGCTGGCGCGCGCCCACGCTCGCGCCGCTCTTGGCCACGGCGAGATCGCGCGCGATGTCATCGAGAACAGCTGGCTCGCCGCGCATCAGTAGGCAGGCCCAGACGCGTCCCGTCGTTCGCGGTAGGTTCCAGCCGACCATCTGCTGGCCCATGTGATCGATGAAGTCGTGCTGGGCGGCGGTCATCCTGGCTGCGTTCTGTTTCAACTGAACGTTCAGAACGTAGCAGATTCGAGGAACGGCAGCGCGCAAGGCCCTTCACCGCACGCGATGAAGGGCCTCGCGAAGAAAAGTGCGGTGCGGTTACTTACCGCGCTTCGCGAGCGTCGAGTCCTTCGCCTGCTTGGCGATGCGGAATTTGAGCACACGCTTCGCCGGGATCTGGATCGTCTCGCCGGTCGCCGGGTTGCGGCCAAGGCGGGCCTTGCGGTCCACGATCACGAGCTTGCCGACGCCTGGAAAAGTGAAGCCGTTGCGCGCTTCCTTGTAGGCGAGGCCCGCGAGCTCCTCGAGCACGGTGCCCACCTGCTTCTTTGTCAGCCCGGTCTTCTCCGAGAGCCGATTCAGTGTTTCCGACTTTGAGATCCCCGCCACATCGTCCTCCTGTGAGGCCTTTCGGCCAACTCGCGCCGCATTCTCACACACGAACGGCGCAATATGCGTTGTCGTGACGCTCACCGTAGCCGATGACCCGCCGGACCGTCCGGCCTGGGTCAGTGAGACTATCCGCCTTCTCGCCGAAGGGACCGACGAGTGGCGCGCGCGACTCCTCGCGCGCGTCGAACAGGCGACCGACGGAGACCTCGCCGCGGGCTCGGACGACGACTGGGGGCTCGGTCAGATCACCGTCCACCTCTTGATCGTCGAGCGCGGCGTCACGCTGATCGCCCTTCGTCTCGCACACGGACAAGAAGCGGGCTCGACAGGGCAACCGCGACCCGCTGTGTCGGCCGTTACCCGGCCAGGCATCTCCACGCTCGCCGAGAAGGCCGCTGGCGCCCTGCGCCGGTTACGCACGGAGTTCCCGGCGGAACCGAACACCGGTGCGACAGCTCGCCACCCGTACTACGGCGACCTGAACTGCTTCGGGTGGCTCCTGACGCTGCCGAACCACTACATCGCCCACCTCAGGGCCCTCGACCAGGGAACGGCCACCGCGATCTAGTCGCATACTCGCTCCCCCAGACAGAGACGGGGGTGGAAGCGATGGCGAGCGACACCAAGAGCACCACGGCGCTCGAGACGTTCGCTCAGGAGGACCGCAGGTTCCCTCCGCCCCCCGACTTTGCCGCCAAGGCGAACGCCAACGACCCGGGTATCTACCAACGGGCGGAGCGCGATCTCGAAGGGTTCTGGGCGGAGCAGGCGAAGGAGCTCCTCTGGCGCAAACCTTTCGACAAGGTCCTCGAGTGGGAGGCGCCATACGCGAAGTGGTTCCTCGGGGGCGAGCTGAACATCTCGGAGAACTGTCTCGACCGCCACGTGCAGGCCGGCCGCGGGACGAAGGTCGCGTACCACTGGGAAGGCGAGCCGGGCGACACGCGGACGATCACCTACCAGGACCTGCTCGAGATGACCTGCCGCTGCGCGAACGCGCTGAAGGAGCTCGGCGTGCGAAAGGGCGACCGGGTCGCGATCTACATGCCGATGATCCCCGAGCTCCCCGCCGCGATGCTGGCGTGCGCGCGCATTGGCGCGCCGTTCACCGTGGTCTTCGGCGGGTTCTCCGCCGAGGCCCTGGCCGGTCGCATCGTCGACTCGGAGGCGAAGATCCTCATCACCGCGGACGGCGGCTACCGCAAAGGGAGCACCGTCGCGCTCAAGAAGAACGCCGATGACGCGGTCGCTCAGGCCAAGACGATCGAGAAGGTGCTCGTCGTGCGTCGTACCAAGCAGGACGTGCCGTGGACGATCGGCCGCGATGTCTGGTGGCACGACGTCGTCGACAAGCAAAAGCCGGAGTGCGCCGCGGAGTCGCTCGAGAGCGAGCACATGCTGTATCTGCTCTACACCTCCGGGACCACGGCGAAGCCGAAAGGCATCGTGCACACGACGGCCGGGTACCTGGCCGGCGTCGCGACGACGCACAAGCTCATCTTCGACATCAAGGACGAGGACGTGTACTGGTGCGCCGCCGACATCGGCTGGGTCACCGGGCATAGCTACATCGTGTTCGGGCCGCTCGCGAACGGATCGACCGGTGTCATGTATGAGGGCACGCCGGACTTTCCAGACAAGGACCGCTGGTGGAGGGTCATCGAGAAGTACAAGGTCTCGATCCTCTACTGCGCGCCCACCGCGATCCGGACGTTCATGAAGTGGGGAGCCGAGTATCCGGACAAGCACGACATGTCGTCACTGCGGCTGCTCGGATCGGTCGGTGAGCCGATCAACCCCGAGGCGTGGCTTTGGTACCACGAGAACATCGGCGGCGGGCGCTGTCCGATCGTGGACACCTGGTGGATGACGGAGACGGGCATGATCCTGATCACACCGCTGCCGGGCATCACCACGACGAAGCCGGGAAGCGCGACGCTCCCGTTCCCCGGCGTCGGCGCCGACGTGGTCGACGAGGGTGGCAAGACGGTGCCCCTCGGCGGCGCCGGTTATCTCGTCCTCACGAGGCCCTGGCCGGCGATGCTCCGCGGCATCTACAAGGACGACAAGCGCTACCGCGAGACGTACTGGAGCAAATATCCCGGCCGGTACTTCGCGGGCGACGGAGCGCGGCGCGATAGGGAGGGGTACTTCTGGCTCATGGGCCGCGTGGACGACGTCATGAAGATCTCCGGCCACCGCATCTCGACCACCGAGGTCGAGTCGGCGCTCGTGTCGCATCCGGCTGTTGCCGAGGCGGCCGTCATCGGCCGCGAGGACCCGGTCACCACCCAGGCCATCTTCGCGTTCGTGACGCTCCGTGGTGGCAAGGAGGCAGGGGAAGGGCTGTCGAAGGAGCTCCGCGAGCACGTCGTCGGCAAGATCGGCTCGATCGCCCGCCCGAAGACGATCATGTTCACGCCCGAGCTGCCCAAGACCCGTTCCGGAAAGATCATGCGGCGGCTCCTCCGCGACATCGCGAACGGCACGCCGCTGGGCGACACGACCACCCTGGCGGACTCGACCGTCGTCGACTCCATCCGCACCGCATCGGCTTCCGGCAAGGAGGAGTGACCGACCAGGCGAGCGGCGACACTCTTCTGTCGCGGCGGGCGAGTTGACGTAGGAGCCCGCGTGTCCCAGAAATACCGCTTCAGCGAATAGCGGAGGGGGTGGATCTTGGCAACGACTAGAGCGGGCGCGGCGACGATGACGAAGCCGACCTACGGGTTGCCGTTCGTCATCTCAGCAGCGTCCGCCGGAACGATCGTGGAGTGGTACGACTTCTATCTCTACGCGACGCTTACTCCGTTCCTTTCACCGCTCTTCTTCCCCGGTACCAATCCGACCGCGGTGCAGCTCTCGGGTTTCGCCGCGTACGCCGCGGGCTTCCTCGTCCGGCCGTTCGGGGCCGTGATCTTCGGCGCCCTCGGCGACATCATCGGACGGAAATACACGTTCCTCGTGACCATCACGGCGATGGGCCTTTCCACCGTCTTGATGGGGCTCCTTCCGACGTATGCGGATATCGGCCTCCTCGCGCCGGTCGGTCTGGTGATCCTGCGGCTGATCCAGGGCCTCGCCCTCGGCGGTGAGTACGGCGGCGCCGCGATCTACGTGGCCGAGCACGCGCCCGACAACAAACGCGGTCTTTACACCTCGTGGATCCAGACGACCGCGACGCTCGGTTTCTTCTTCGCGCTCGCGGTCATCCTGTACTTCCGCACGACGATGACGACCGCCGACTTCGCGAGCGTTGGCTGGCGCTACCCGTTCATCCTCGGTGCGCTGCTCCTCGCGGTCGCGCTCTACATCCGGATCCGCCTCCGCGAGACCCCGCTGTTCGCGCGCCTCAAGGCGGCGAATCAGGCTGTCACCGGCGCCGGCAACTGGGCCAAGGAAAGCTTCAGCGGCCGCAAGATCGGCACGATCCTGCTGGTGCTGCTCGGCCTCACCGCAGGCCAGGGCGTCGTTTGGTACCAGGGCCAGTTCCAGGCGAACTTCTTCATGACCTCGTATCTCAAGCTCACGTTCACACAGTCGTACACGATCATGCTCTGGGCCGTCGCGCTCGGGACGCCGTTCTTCCTGTTCTTTGGATGGCTGTCCGACAAGATCGGTCGCAAGGTCATCATCCTTGCCGGCTGCCTCATCGCCGCGGCGACGTACATCCCGATCTACCACGCGATGTACGACGCGGCGCACGTCGAGTACGGCCCGACGGGCCTCATCACGAAGGCAAATCCCGACACGCTCCTGCTCGTCGGCCTGGTGTGGATCCAGGTCATCTACGTGACCATGGTCTACGGACCGATCGCCGCGTTCCTGGTCGAGTATTTCCGCGCGAAGGTCCGCTACACGTCGCTCTCGATCCCGTACCACTTCGGGAATGGTTGGTTCGGCGGCCTGCTGCCGTTGACCTTCACCGGCCTGGTCGGCGCCACGATCCCGATCCAGGCGTCGTACGTTCCGTGGCTCGGTATCTTCGATCTGCGAAGCATGAACACGACGACGGATCCAAACGGCAACATCTATCTCGGCCTCGCGTACGTGATCACCGTCGCGCTGATGACCGTGATCATCGGAACGCTTTTCCTGAAGGAGCCAAAGAACGTCAAGATCTGGTCCGAGGTCGGTGGCGAAGAGCCCGGCATGATGACCGAGGCGACACCCGCCGAATAAGCCGGCTAGCGAACGAAAGAGGAGGGAGGCGGTTCGCCTCCCTCCTTTTATTTGCCGAGGAAGCGTTCCTCGTCCGCGCGCTCCGCATCGAGGCCGGTGCGCGCGCTCCAGGACTCCCAGCCTTCCCAGGTGTTCAGCCAGATCACGTAGCAGACGACGAGGCTCGCGCCGATCGCGCAGAGCGCGGAGCCGAGGAGCAGGAACCCGCCGACGGGATCGCCCATACGGTTGCTAGCGTACGCGCCGGGCATCAGGCGGTCTGACCGTCACGCCTATTCCAGATAGCGTTCGAAGCTGACCCACCGCAGCGCGGCGAACAACGCGACGCCGCCGAGCGCGAGAAGGACCACCGCGACGACATAGGTGCGCGCGGGACCTCCGACCGTGCCGAGCGTGGCGACGGTAAGCAGGAGCGCGGGCACGACGAACGCGCCGCTGAGGTTGTTCGCCGTGCGGAAGTCCCGGGCGAGAAGCGTGAGCAGAAGCGAGATGCAGATCGAGCAAGCAACGGCAGCGAGGAAAGGCGCGAGCAGCGCCGGTATCGTCGCGGCGCCGGCGAACCCGAGAATAAGCAGCAGCGTAAGGACGATGGCCACGTATGGCAGACCGATGAGCGCGGTCACGGCAAGCACAGCGAGGAGCTTCGCCGCGAGGATCTCAGCGACAGTGGCCGGGAGCGAGATGAGGAGCTCAAGCGAACGTCGTTCACGCTCTGCGACGATCGCGTAGGTGGTCGTCAGCGAGGGGAGCAGCAGTCCGCCGATAACAAGCAGCATCGGGTAGAAGAACTGCACGAGGAGCTGCGAGGGGTCGCTGACGTCCGCGAAGCCCGGCAGCGGCGAATTGCGCAGTTGCTCGATCCCCGGGCCACCGCCGAAGTGCATCGCCACGAGCAGCTGGATCGGCGCGAGGAACAGGATGATGAACGGAAGCAGCGCCGCGGTGAGCATCGCGGTGCGGTTACGTCCGAGCTGCCGGGTCTCCTTCCACAACAACGAACGGATAGAGCTCAGTCTCATCGCCCCACCGCCTCGAGGAAGAGCTCCTCGAGCGTTGCCGACAGCGGCCGGCACTCGTACACCTCGATGCCCTCGCTCAGGAGCGCGCGCAAGAGTCCAGGTGCGTCTCTTCGCGCGTCGATCAGCGCTATGACACCGCCGCCTTCAACGGACGTCACGTGACCGTGCGCGCGAACATGTTCAGCGAGCTCCTCGGCGGGCTGCAGCGCCGCGAGGCGTGTACGCGGGCGCTGACGCTCGCGCAGCGCGGCCAGCGGCTCGTGAAGTAGTACCTCGCCGGCGCGCAGGATGATGACGTCGTCGCAGAGCGCTTCGGCCTCCGCCAGGTTGTGCGTGCAGAGGAGCGTCGTGCGTCCTTTCATCGCATCCCGCAGGTAGCCGTGGACCTCGCGGGCGGCGACCGGGTCGAGTCCGACACTGGGCTCGTCGAGAAGCAGGACCTCGGGCTCGGAGAGCAACGCCGCCGCGACGACGACGCGGCGCTGGAAGCCGCCAGACAGCTGCGCGAGGCGCTTCCCCTGGTGTTCTCCCAATCCGAACTGCTCGATCGCGCGCGCGACGTCGCCACGTCCGTACAGCCTGCGTGCAAGCTCGAGGTACTCCGCCGTCGTCAGATCGGCATACATGCCCGCGTTCTGGGGAACGATGCCGCATCGCCGTCGCGCGTCGCCGTAGTGGGCTCCGTTCACATCTTGGCCGAGGAGCGACACCCAACCGGTCGTCGGCGCGAGCGCGCCCTGGAGGAGACGGATCGACGTCGTCTTCCCTGAGCCGTTCGGTCCGAGAAGGCAGGCTCGAGCTCCAAGGGGGATCGACCAGGTGACCTCGCGGAGCGCGAGCGTTCCACTCCGATATCGCTTACTGGTGCCGTCGAAAGCGATCGCGGTGTCCGCCACATTCACAAGCCTATGTCGCGCACGAGGTGGAAGGTCGCGGCGCTTTGCGCGGGTCTCGTCCTGCTGTTGCTACCAGCGGAGGTCAGGCCAGCGGCTTCTCGAGCTCCACATGCGCCGGAAGCATCTGGTACCCCAGCGTCGCGTTGATGCCGCGCATCGACTTGTTCGGCTCGTCGTTCGTCGTGCCGATGGCGCGCAGGCCCTTGCCCTTCGCGCGCGTGAGCATCTCCACCTTCAGCGCCCGTGCGGCGCCCCGCCCCCGGTATTCGCGTGCCGTGCCGGTCATCCAGGTCCAACCGTCCTGGTCTTTGCTCTTACCCGTCGTGGTGAAGCCCGCGATCTGATCGCCCGCGTAGGCCACGAGCGACAGGTCGTGCATGAGCTGGCCGCTCGTTCCGGCCTCGTAAAAGCGGTCATACGGCCAGTGCGGCGTGGGCACCGCGAAGGGGATGTCCTCCCACATCGGCGCCTCCGCCGCATACAGCTCTCGCCACCACCGCTCCTGCCCGGCAGCGTCGCGGCGCTTAAGATTCTCGGCGAAGCTCGTTATCTGGATGCCCGCGGCGCGTGCGCGGTCCAGCGCCTCGGCGAACTGGGCGGGCTCGAACTTTTCGAGCTCGACGTACGACGCGATGCGCCGACCGATCTCGCGGTAGCCGTGACCGACTGCCCAGTCAAGCGCGAACTTCTCGCCCTCGTTCGCGCCGGCGAGGATCTTCGGCACCTTGCGCCGCCTGGCCTCCTCCTCGAACGCCCCCAGCAGTGCCGTGCCGACGCCCCTTCGACGATGTGGCGCGAGAACGGTCATCCCGACGAACTGGGAGCCGTCGGGACGCGCCGTGAACCCGACGCCGATGTCGCCGATCGCGGCGATCCCGCCGTCGGGCGCTTGGACACTCACGCGCAGAAGCGTCGGGTCCTTCATAAGGTTCTCCCAGTAGCGCCACTCCGCCGCGCTGCCCTGCTCCATCCAATGCTGTTCGCGGTTGCGCTCCGCGACGAACGCGTCGCGGTCCTCGTCCTCGAACCCGCGCGCGCGGTAACCCGCCGGCAGGCGTGCGCCCAGACCAAGGACATCGGATGCGCCCATCGCCGTCACGATGGCGGGACGGTGGCCCGAACGCAATTCAGCGCGCGTGGAACCCCGCGCCCACATCGAACGTACTGTCTTGCGGATGCTGGAGCGCTGGGGAAGGTTCGTGCACCGCAGGCGGTGGGCCGTGCTCGGCGCGTCGCTGGTGATGCTGGCGCTGAGCGGCGTGCTCCTCGCCCAGGGCGGCGACCTCGGCAATCCGGACACGATCCCGAACACCGAGTCCGGCCGCGCGTCCCAGCTCATCACTAGCGAGCTTCCACGACCGACCGGCGCGCCGACGGGCGCGTCGTTCACTCTCGTGTTCCGCAGCGAGACGCTCGCAGTCGCCGACCCGGTCTATCGCCAGGCCGTCACCGATGCCCTCGCGCCGCTGCGGACCGACACGCACGTCACGTCGGTCCGCACGTATTACGACGCGCCGACGGCCAGCCTTCTCTCGCGTGACGGCCACGGCATGCTCGCGTTCGTCCAGCTGAGGGACCCGCGCTCGGTGGCCGAGGTGTACTTCGAGGACCTACGTGGATTGGTCCGATCCGACAGCCTCACGATCCTGGCCACCGGCGGTCTCCCGATCAACCGCGACTTCGATGTGATCCTCGACCGCGACCTCCAGCGCGCGGAGATCGTGTCGCTGCCTGTCGCGCTCATCCTCATGCTCATCGTCTTCGGCACCGTGGTGGGCGCGCTCGTGCCGCTCGGCGTGGGACTGCTCGCCATCGTCGGCGGGCTCGGGGGCGTGTTCCTGCTGACGCGCTTCACCGACGTGTCGACCTACGCGCTCAACATCGTCACCCTGATCGGGCTCGGCACCTCGATCGACTATTCGCTCTTCGTCGTTGCCCGCTTCCGCGAGGAGCTCGCCGCCGGCGCGACGCGCGAGGATGCGCTCGCGCGCAGCATGGCGACCGCGGGCCGCGCGGTCGTCTTCTCGGGCCTCACCGTCGCGATCGGCCTCTCGGGTCTGCTCTTCTTCGAAGGCACGTTCCTCGCGTCGCTCGGTCTGGCCGGCGCGATCGTGGTCGCGGTGGCCGTGGTCTACGCCCTGACGTTCCTTCCGGCGCTGCTCGCGATCCTCGGGCCGCGAGTGAACGCGTGGCGCCTGCCTTTCCCGCGCCGAGCGCAAGGTGGGACCGGGCTCTGGCATTCGATCGCCACTGCCGTGATGCGTCGTCCCCTGCTCGTGCTCGTGCCCACCGTCGCTTTCGTGCTGGCAGCGGGCTCGCCATTCCTGCACATCCGCCTAGCCAACGCGGACACCACCGCGCTGCCGCCCCAGTCCGAGTCACGTCGCGGCTACGACATGCTCGTGCGTGACTTCCCCGGTCAGGAGCAATCGGCGATGACGGTCGTGGTGTACTTCGCGGACGGCGAGCCGCTCCGCACAGGCCGCGACGCCGAAGTCTTCGCGCTGTCGCGGAAGATCGCCGCGCTCCCCGACGTTTTGAGCGTCACCGCCCCGTTCGACGACGCCGGCCGTGTTCTGCCGGAGGCGGCGCGTAGCGCCACCGGACCGCACATCGTCGTCATGCGCGCGGTCACGGCGCGGCCGGGAGCGAGCGACGCGGCGCGCGATCTGGTGCGCGCGATCCGGGCGCTGCCCGATCCGGCGGGTGGCCAGGTACTCGTCAGCGGCCAGAGCGCGTTCGATATCGACACGATCGACTTCATCGCGACGCATGCGATCCGCGCCGTCGCCTTCATCGTCGTGTTGACATACCTCGCGCTGTTCCTGCTGCTCGGCTCGGTCGTCCTGCCGCTCAAGGCCGTGCTGATGAACCTGCTGTCGATCAGCGCGTCCTTCGGAGCAATGGTCTGGGTGTTTGTGGAGGGCCACTTTAGCCAGCTCATGAACTTCACCCCGCAGGCGCTCGACCCCACCGTACCCGTGATCCTCTTCTGCATCGTGTTCGGTCTTTCGATGGACTACGAGGTGCTGCTGCTCAGCCGCATCCAGGAGGAGTACAAGCGCACGGGTGACAACGCGCACGCGGTCGCCGAAGGACTCGAGCGGAGTGGTCGGCTCATCACCGCGGCGGCCGCGATCATGGTCGCGGTCTTCACCGGCTTCGCGCTCGCCGATGTCGTGATCATCAAGTCGATCGGTCTGGGGATGGCCGTCGCGGTCGCGCTCGATGCGACGCTTGTGCGTGCTCTCATCGTTCCCGCAGCCATGCGCCTGCTCGGTGACCTCAACTGGTGGGCGCCCTCGCCGATCGCGCGTGCGCACCGCTGGCTCGTGCTGGCTGGCCGCCGGCCCGCATCATGAAGACTCTGTTGCACTGGCGTCGCTGGCACCGCTCTTGCCGCCTCTCCGGTGGGGCCTGAGGGCCCAAACATAGGAGGAACACATTTCATGAAGGACAAGACAGAAGGCAAATGGGACGAGACCAAGGGCAAGGTCAAGGAAGAGGCCGGCAAGCTCGGCGGTGACCGCTCGACCGAGATCGGCGGCAAGTTCGACCAGGCCAAGGGCAAGGTCAAGCAGGGCGTCGGCGAGGTCAAGGAAGAGATCGACGACGTCGACAAGCCGTAGTTCCTGACCACCAGCATCATTAGCGACCTTGGGCGCCAAGCGCACAATGCAAACGTGCGTTTGGCGCCCTTCTCTTTGCTCCTCGCGGCGGTCGTGGTCGCGTGCGGCTCACCCGCACTGACACCGGGCAGCGCATCACGCGCGCCGGCGGCGACGGCGGCAGTCGACAGCGAGGAGATCTCGCTCGAGATCTCGGCGCTGATGTGAAGCTCCTGTGCGTCACAGGTCGTGACGGGAAGCAGGAAGATCGAGGGAGTGGTCGGGGTGAGCATGGAGGCCATGGATCGCCGACTCATCCTCCGCTTCGATCCGCGGGTGACGACGGCCGACCGCGTGACCGCGGCGGTCATGGCGGTGGTCGATAGCATCGAGCAGTAGCCTCGCGCGCGAGCTCGTCGCCCACCATGCCGATCCAATCGGACATGCGCTCGGCTGGCTATCGTTCGTGCGTCCGCGGTTCCGCGAAGGGTGTTTTCTCTATGTGAGCGACCGCGGCCTCGCGCATTTCGTCCTCACCCGGCGGCACTACGCGGCGATCACTTTTGGACACGTCATCGTCTTCGCGTTCGAGCCGACCGAGCGGCTGTGGCGACACGAGCTCCGGCATGTGAGGCAGTACGAGCGCCTCGGTCTCGCGTTCCTTCCGCTCTATCTCCGGCTGTACGCGAAGCATGGCTACGCGGTACACCCATTGGAGCGCGACGCATCTGAAGTGGCTACGCTTTTCACGTGACGCCGTACGACATCGCCATCCTCGGCGGCGGCCCTGGTGGCTACGTCGCCGCGCTCCACGCGGGCATCAAGGGCGCGCGCGTCGCACTCATCGAGCGCGACCGCGTCGGCGGCATCTGCGTGACCGTCGGCTGCATCCCGTCGAAGGCGCTCCTCGACTCGAGTCACGCGTACTGGGTCACGACCCACGGCGAGGAGCACGGGATCATCGTGGAGGGCGCGCGTTTCGACCTGGCCAAGGCCGTGGCGCGCAAGGACGCCGTCGTCGCGCAGAACGTTGCGGGTGTCGAGCAGCTGCTGAAGGCGCGCAAGGTCGACCTCATCAAGGGTGAGGGCACGCTCGTGTCGCCGACGCAGCTGAAGGTACGGACCGCCGACGGTGAACAGGCGATCGACGCGCAGAGCGTCATCGTCGCGACCGGATCGAAGGTCGGCATGCCGCCGATCAAGGGACTCGCGGAATCCAAGCCGCTCGACAACGTCGCGGCGCTCTCGCTCACGACCCCGCCGAAGCGACTCATCGTCATCGGTGGCGGCGCGATCGGTCTGGAGCTCGGCACCTTCTACGCCGAGCTCGGCTCCGAGGTGACCGTACTTGAGATGCTGCCGCAGCCGATCGCGTACGCGGACCCCGAGCTCGTGCGCCTCCTGGTCCGGGCGCTCCAGGCTCGCGGGATCACCATCGTCACTGAGGCGAAGGTGACGGAAGTTTCGCGGTCCGGGGCGACGGTCAAGGTGACGGCAGAGGTCGGCGGCGCGTCGAAAGCGTTCGAGGGCGAGGAGGTCCTCCTCGGCGCCGGACGCGTCGCGAACCTCACCGGCGTCGAGAACGCCGGTTTCACGACCAACCGCCTCGGCATCACCGTCGACGAGCACATGCGCACGAGCGTGAAGGGCGTGTGGGCGATCGGCGACTGCATCGGCGATCCGCGCGCGCCAAAGCTCGCGCACGTCGCGTCGACACAGGGCGAGGTCGCGGTGGACACGATCCTTGGCGAAGAGGCGGCCATGGATTACGACGTGGTGCCGAATGTCGTGTACACCCACCCCGAGATCGCGCAGGTAGGGCTGACCGAAGCTCAGGCGAAGGAGAAATACGGCGACGAGGTAAAGGTCGCGCGCTTCTCGTTCAAGGCGTCCGGTCGCGCGCGCGCGCTCGGCGAGAGCGAAGGCGTCACGAAGATCGTCACCGCCGGGAAGGATCAGCGCATCGTCGGCGTTCACATCGTCGGACCGCAAGCCAGCGAGCTGATCGCCGAGGCGACGCTCGCGATGCGTCTCGAGGCGACGACCGACGACGTGATCGCGACAATCCACGCGCATCCGACGCTCGCGGAGACCTTCCGAGAAGCCGCGCTCGTCGCGCGGGGGAGACCGATCCACACCGCCCGCTAACGCGCGCGTCCCCGATAATTGACGCGGGCCGTTAGCTCAGTGGATTAGAGCATTCGCCTTCTAAGCGAAAAGTCGCGGGTTCGATCCCCGCACGGCCCGCCGTCCTAGCGCTTACGTCTGCGCCCGTTCGCTCGTAAACTCCCCACCATGGACGTTTCCGGGATCGCCATCCTGGCCGCGGTGCTCGGTGCCGTCGCGACGATCACCTACATCGTGCTCGGCGTGTTCGCCGTTCGTTACCTCCGTCGCATCGCCGAGAAGCGTTGACCGCGACGAACTTACGGCCCGCCTCGACCGATGAATCGGGCGAGGTAGATGAGCGCGCTTAGAGTTAGACCGTGGCCGTGACCCCGCCCGACGCCTTCGTCGAAGAGCTCTGGCAGGTGGCGCGCGGGCTATGGATGCCGGATCACCCCTGGTTCAAGGGCATCGTCGAACATCGTTGGACGCGCGAGCAGATCATCCTCGGCGAGATCCAGCACTACCTCCGCGTGCGCACCAACCCGATCTTCTTCGGCTACATCGTCACCAACGTCGCCAGCGAGCGGAACTACGACCTCATGGACGTGGTGATGGAGAACTTCATGGAAGAGCTCGGCGGCAAGAGGACGCACGTCGACATCATGTTGCAGTTCCTCGAGGAAGGCGGCATTACGCGCGAGCAGGCGGATCGTGCTGACCCCGCGCCCGGCACGCTCGCCGCCGTCGAGATGATCCGCTCGGGTTGCCAGAACCGCAGCGCGCTCGAGGGTGTCGCGCTACTGGCGTACGTCGAAGCGATGCACGGCGGACCCGACGGCGCGGCCGCGCGAGCGTTCAAGGAGCTCGTCGGACACTACGGATTCAGCAAGCGTGCCGCGGCGACCTACGAACTGCACGCGGAGCAGGACACGGGTCACGGCGATCGTCAGATCGCGATGATCCACAAGCTCGCGCGCGACGAGGTCGCGCAGGAGAAGGTCCGCCGCGCGGTGCGTCTCGGCTGCGAGGCCTTCAACTTCGAGTGGGACGGGCACGTGCAGGCGATGACCGGGCAGCGCGACGTGTACTGGTCGGGGAAGGCGCCGCTCGCGCTGAGCCACCCCGAGGTGCGGCTGCCGCGCGACTGACCCTCTACGGCGCGACGTTCGCGTACGGCTCGGCTTTCGCCTTCGCCGGCTCCTTGCCGTGTGGCTTCGCCACGGCGTAGTAGCTCTCGTCGATCCACTCCTCGAACATCTCGAGCGGCATCGCGCCCTTGGGTGCCTTCACGCTGACCCAGCCCGACTTTCCGAGTCCGTAGCCCATCGCTTCCACGAACGGCAGACTCTTCGCGTAGAGCAGCGCCTTGGTGAGCTTCACGCCCATGACGTACTCGCCGCCCGATCCGACGCCGAAGAAGACGAAGACCTTGCCCTTGACCTTGGTCACGTTCTCGCCCCACGGGTGATCGAGCGTCGCGTCAGTCTTCGCCAGCGCGTACTTGAGTAGCCGCGCCTTTGCAGCCTTGACCGTGGTCACGCTAGATCGGCCAGGACTTCGGAAAGCCCGCGCGGACCTTCTCCCATTCGGGATCGCTCGCGTACTTCATCTTGAAGGACATGAGGACCTTGATCAGCTCATCGTGGTCCATTTCCAATACGTTTGAGACCATACCCGTGGTCTCCTCGAAGCCAAGGCTTCAGTTGCCGCGTCAGCCCTTCATCCGCTGCATCACGTAGCGGTCGTCCTTCGTCATCGTCATGCCCGAACTCTAAAGCTCACCAGAGAAGCCGACGCGCTGCACGGTGACCGCCTCGATGCGCGGACGAGGACGCGCGGCCTCCTCTAGCGGAACGCGGAGACGCGCGAGGATTCGCCAGCGCTGCTCGCCTCGTTGGACGAGAAGAATGAGGAATGCGTTCTCTATCTCGCTCTCAGCAGCGCCCAGGGTCCGCACAATGAGCGGGAACTGTGTGGAGCTCTTGCCGCGCAGCTCGCGGTCCAGTGACGTCTCGCCGCGGAACTGCGAATGTGGCGCGACTACGGCGACGAGCCGAGCGGGCTCCGGCTCTGGATTCGTGACGCGCCAGGTCGTGCGCCAGCCTTCGCCCTCTCGCTTGGCGACGCCCAGCGGCTCGATACGGAGCGGCGGCGCGTTCACGGCGCCGTCCGCGGACCCTTGGATCCGAGATCGCGATAGAAGATCGTCGTGGCGCGCAGCTCCCCGTCGGGCATCCCGGCATACCGCGGTATCTCGGCAGCACGCGTCCAGCCGAGCTTCGTATACAGGGGATCGGCCTCGCTCCCGCTGATCGTGTCGAGCACAAGGAGCGTGCGTCCCTCCGCAAGCGCGATGCGCTCGATCTCGCGCATGAGCGCGGTGGCGATCCCGCGTCGCCGCGCGGAGCGGTGCACCAGCACCTTCGCGACCTCGGCGCGGTGGCGCGCGTTCGGTAGCTGCGCCAGGCGCAGCTGTGCCGTGCCGACAACGCGCCGGTCCAAACGCGCCGCGATGACGAGCACGTTCCCGTGGACCACGTCGCGCTCGATGCCCATCCACCACGTCGCCGCATCCTCCGGTGTGAACGGCAGAAGGAATCCGACCGATGCACCGCCGGCGACCACGTCCGCGAGGATCACCGCGAGGTCGGGGATGGCCGCATCGAAGGTCGGACCGTCGAGGCGGATGATCTCGAGTGTCATGCGAGCGCCGGAATGACGTTTTCGGCGAACGCCTCGAGCGCATCCCAGTCGTATGGACCGCTGCGGACCGCGATGTTGAGGCGCTCGACGCCGACACCGCGGTACTCGTCGACGAGCTCGGCCGCGCGCGCGGGCGTTCCGCGAAGGAAACCGGTGAAGCCGCGCGTGTCGGCGCCCCACTCGCGCTGATAGCGCTCCTCGCCGCGCGCGGCGCCCTTCTCGTCGGCGCCCATGTAGAAGCCGACGTTGATGGTGCGTGCGATCGCGCCTCCGTCGCGGCCGAGGTCGGCGCACCAGCGGTCCAGCACCTCGTTCTTCCGCTTCCACTCCGCTGGCGCGAGGTACGGAGCGTTCCAGCCGTCGGCAAAGCGCGCCGCTGTCCGCAGCGTGCGCTTCTCGCCGGCGCCACCGATCCAGAGCGGAAGGCGGTCCTGCAATGGTCTCGGGTTGTTCGGAGCGTGCCTCAGCGTGTAGTGCGTACCAGAGAGATCGGCGAATGGCTCACCGAACAAGAGGCGCAGCGCCTCGGCGTACTCCTCGAGCTGATCCTCGCGCGTCCCGAGGTCCCGGAACTCGTACCCGAACGCGCGGAATTCCGGCTCGTTCCATCCCGCGCCGATCCCGCACTCGGCGCGGCCGTTCGAGATGTGGTCGATCGCCGTCATGGACTTCGCCAGCAGACCCGGGTTGCGGTACGCGACGCTGAAGACGAGGCATCCGACGCGTACTCGTTTCGTTTCGGCCGCCGCGGCGGTCAGCGTCGCGACGGACTCGAAGCAGTCACCATCGCCGCCTCGGTGCGGCGTCTCTTGAAAGTGATCCGACACCGAGAACCAGTCGAAGCCACGCTCGTCGGCGAACCGCCACAGCCGTCGAAGCTCGTCGAGCGGCCCGCCGAGGTGGCCAACGTGGATGCCGAACCTGATGTGGCGAGACTAATACCCGTAGTCATAGGGGTCGGCCGGCATGGCGCCGGTCGGCGTCGGCATGTATGACGGTGCTGCCGTGGCATTCGCCGGCCCGTCCTTTGGAGCGCCGGTCCCGCCCGAGCCCGCGGCGGCACACGCGGTGGTCGCCAGTAGCAGCGCGGCGGCCACGGCCAGTAGTGCTGATCGCATGGCGCTCACCTCCTGATACCGTTGATACGGGGAGGAGGCCCGAACGGATATGGGTCCCCTGGCCATCTTCGCCATCTTTGCGGTGTTCATCGTGATCTGCCTCGCGGCGCTGGGCTTCGCGCTGGTGGTCGCACGCACCGCGAGCCGGCCGCGACCGGCTCTGCCGCTCAACTGTGGCGACTGCGTCTTCATGGTCCCGCGGGCCAAGGTCTACCGGCGCGAGACGATCGAGGAAGCCGACGGACTCATCCACTACCTGTGCGAGAAGCGCTGGATCGAGATCACGCCGTACTCGCCGCGCTGCGAGCTCGGACGGAGCAAGACCCGCACGGCGTCGCCCGTCACGTCGGGCTAGCGCTCAGCCGATCGCGCGACTCGCAGCGCGGCCAGCGACCCGGCCGGAGAAGATGCAGCCGCCGAGGAACGTCCCCTCCAGCGCGCGATAGCCATGCACGCCGCCGCCACCGAAGCCCGCGACCTCGCCAGCGGCGTACAGACCGCGGCTCGGCTGGCCCGACTCACCGAGCACACGCCCGTCGAGATCGGTCTCGAGACCGCCAAGAGTCTTGCGTGTGAGGATCCAGAGACGCACCGCGACGAGCGGACCGCTCTTCGGATCGAGGAAGCGATGCGGGCGCGCGACGCGGATGAGCCGGTCGCCGATATAGCGGCGCGCCTCGCGGATCGCGAGCTGCTGCGGATCGCTGGGCGAGGCTGACGCGGCCTGTTCGTCGTGCTCCCCAATCTCCCGCTCGAGCGAGACGGGATCGATCTCCGTGGTACCGACAAGCTGGTCCATCTTGCGCGCGAGGTCCTGCGCGCCTGAAGCGAACACGAAGTCGGGTCCCTGTCGCCCGAATTCCTCCACGGGCTTCACCGCGCGAGGCAGCGCGCGCTGGAGGACCAGCCGGATGCTCTTACCGGTGAGGTCGGGGTTCTGCTCGGAGCCCGACAGGGCCAGCTCGCGGCCGAAGACCTTCGAATCGAGCACGAACCACGAGTGATCGTGTCCGGAGCGCGCGATGTGCTCGAGCGCCCCGAGCGCGTCGAACCCTGGGAAGAGCGGTGCCGGCAATCGGCGGCCCGTCGCATCGAGCCACAGCGCCGACGGGCCGGCAAGGATGCGGATGCCGTGACGCGGCCAGATCGGCGCGAAGTTCTCGACGCCCTCCGGGTAGTTCCACATGCGATCGAGGTTGATCGCGCGCGCCCCGGCTGCGCGGACGACCTCGAGCGCGCGGCCGTCGACGTGGTCGGGAACGCCGGAGAGCATCCGCTGCGGCGGGGTCCCGAGACGCGCCGGCCAGTACCGACGGACGAGATCGTGATTGCCCCCGATCCCACCTGATGTGACGACGACAGCGGACGCGTGAAGCGTGAAGTCGCCGACAACGTCGCGGGTGCTCGCAACACCGCGCGCGGACCCGCTCGGTGCGAGTACATCGCCGGTGACCCCTTCGGCGACGCCGCTCGTGACCAGGACTCCGGTCAGGCGGTGACGGAAGCGAAGCTCGACGCGGCCCCTCGCGACGTGCGCGCGCACGCGGCGCACGAACGGTTCGATGACGGCCGGTCCGGTGCCCCAGGTGATGTGGAAGCGCGGGACGCTGCTCCCGCGTCGCTCGGCCCACTGCACGAGCGGGAACCAGCGCATCCCCTGCGCGTGAAGCCAAGGCCGCATCTCGCCCGCGGCGAAGTCCACATACGCCTCGGCCCATCTGCGGGGCCAGGCGTCCTCGTCGCGGTCGAACCCCGCATAGGCAAGCCAGTCGCGGAGTGCGAGGTCGCCCGAGTCTTTGATGCCAAGGCGTCGCTGCTCGGGGCTGTTCACGAAGAAGAGTCCGCCGAAGGACCAGAACGCCTGACCGCCGAGTGATGCCTCCGGCTCTTGCTCGAGAAGGATGACGCGCTTGCCGGCATCAGCGACCTCAGCCGCCGCGACGAGGCCTGCGAGCCCGGCGCCGACGACGATGACATCCGCGTCCATCGCGGTGAGCGTACGGCGTGGAGACCTCAGGTAGCCTAGCCGCGTGAACTCCTTCGATGCCTTCGACGCATACGTGCGCGCCCGCGAGCGCGAGTACGTCGAAGAGCTGAAGGAACTCGTACGCCTGCCCACCGTCTCCGCGCAGAAGAGCGCGATCGACGAAACGGCGCGCGCGGTGCTCGAGCGCACGCGACGCGCCGGGATCGCGGGCGAGAGCCTGCGCGTCGATGGCGGGCCGCCGACGATCGTGGGCGAGACCGGCCGCGGCGAGAAGACGCTCCTCGTCTACGACCACTACGACGTTCAGCCGCCCGATCCGCTCGACGAATGGAAGACGCCGCCGTTCGAGCCGACCGAGCGAGACGGACACATCTTCGCGCGCGGCGTATCGGACAACAAAGGCAACCTCATGGCGCGTCTCCAGGCGATCGAGGCGTACCGCGCGACCATTGGCGAGCTGCCGCTGCGCGTGCGCGTCCTCTACGAGGGCGAAGAGGAGATCGGTTCGGAGCATCTGGCGGAGTTCGTTCGACGGAACGCAGACAGACTGCGCGCGGACGGCTGCATCTGGGAGGCGGGATACAAGGACGCCGCCGGGCGGCCAACGGTCTCGCTCGGCCTCAAGGGCATCGCGTACTTCGAGCTGCGCGTACGCGGCGCGAAGCAGGACGCGCACTCGTCGGTGGCGACGATCATCCCGAATGCCGCGTGGCGCCTGGTCTGGGCGCTCGCCACGTTGAAGAACGACAAGGACGAGATCGTCATCGACGGTCTCATGGACGCCGTGCGCCAACCGACGCCGGATGAGGTCCGCGCGCTGGAGGCCCTGCCGTACGACGAGGAAGGCACGAAGCGCATCCACGACGTGCCGCGCTTCATCCGCGGGCTCACGGGTACGCCGCTGAAGCTCAAGCACTTCTTCGAGCCGACCTGCACGATCTGCGGGCTCACCTCCGGATACTCCGGGCCTGGCTCCAAGACGGTCCTGCCCGCGGTCGCGAGCGCGAAGCTCGACTTCCGCCTCGTGCCCGACCTCACGCCGGAGCTCGTCGAGCGTCTGCTGCGCGCGCACCTTGAGCGCCGTGGCTTCGGTGACATCGAGGTCGTCGCGATGCACGGCGAGCGTCCCTCACGCTGGCCCGCCGATTCCGAGCCTGCGCGCGCGGCGATCGCGGCATGTCGCGCTACGTATGGCACCGATCCGGTCGTATACCCGCTCATGGTCGGTAGCGGACCGATGGCGCAGGTGTGCGATCAGCTCGTGATCCCCGTCGTCGGTTTCGGGTCCGGGAACGCGTCCTCGGCCAATCACGCGCCGAACGAGAACATCGCCGTCGCCGACTACATCGACCACATCCGCGCCTTCGGCCGGTTCCTCCACGCTTTCGCGGGCCTGCCCCTGGATTGACCAGCGGCGAAAAGCGGCTCCTCCTCAGCGTCATTGGAGCGCTCACCTTCGCGTCGGTGTACGCGACGCTCGTCATGGCCCCCGTCCTCACGCAGATCTCCGACGAGTTCGGCGTCAGCACCGGGACCGCGGGGCTCGTCGCCGCCGCGTACGGCGGCCCAGGCATCGTCACCGGACTTCTCGTGGGGCCGTACTCCGATCGCTTCGGCCGGAAACGGTTCCTCATTGTGGGCGCGCTCGTCATGGGCACATTCACGATCCTGTCCGCGCTGGCGCCGACCTTCGAGACGCTCGTGGCCGCGCGCGCGGTGGCGGGCATCGGCGGATCGCTGATCTTTCCGAACGCGAATGCGCTCGTTGGGGATCTGTTCGCGTATCGCGAGCGTGGTCGCGCGATGTCGACGGTCATCGCCTTTAACACGATGGCCAGCGTCGTGGGCGTGCCCGTCGCGGGCGTCGTCGCGGAGGCCACGAGCTGGCGCGTGTCGGTGGGACTCGTGGGCGTCATCGCGATCGCCGCCGGCCTGGGCCTCGCGGTGTTCCTCCGACCAACGCGGACCAACCTCAATGAGGATCGGATCTGGGCGATGTATCGCCTGATCCTCAGCAATCCGTCCGCGGTCGCCGCGATCTTCTCGAGCTTCCTCGGCTCCCTCTACTGGTTCACCTGGATCACGTATCTGGTCGTCTTCTTCCAGCACACGTACGGCCTCAGCGAGGGCACCGCGTCGACCTATTCGCTCACGCTCGGTCTGGGCGTCCTCGTCGGGAGCCAGATCGGCGGCCGCATCGGAGACCGCATCGGACACCGACGCGTGGTCGCGGGAACGATCGTGGCCTCCGGCGTGATCCTGCTGGCACTCACCAACGCACCGCCGCCACTGCTCGCCGCGGCGGTGATGAACCTCGTGCTTTCGGCGGTGATTGGCGCGCGTTTCGCAACGAACACGACGCTGCTCACCGAGCAGGTGCCTGAAGCTCGCGGGACGCTCTTCGCCTTCTCCTCGTCGACGGCGGCGCTCTCGATCGTCGTCGGCGCCACGATCGGCGGGTTCTTCGTTGACACGCTTGGCTTCGGCGCGATCGGCGTCTTCTGCATGGGCGCCGCGCTGCTCTCGTGCGTCATCGTTCTCGCGTTCGTCAGGGAAGACCCGCTCGAGGTGGATCTCG